>VRUH01000028.1:42054-48334 GCA_019456185.1 Candidatus Glassbacteria bacterium
ATACGGACGACACCGGCGAGGCCGTGTTCAGCCTGCAACTGCCCTACGTGTTCGTGGGCGGGACGGTGAGCGGGAAGGCCGAGCTGGTGGACGGCGGCGGGGTCGCGGTCTACATGGATGTCGGCCAGGCGGAGCAGTGGATCTGCCTCGGAGTGCGGGAAAACGGTGGCGATTTCAGTTTTGCAATTCCGGATCACCTGCTTGACGAACGTTATGAGTTCAGGGTCAAAGTCAAGCTGCACGGCGCCCACGGCCCGGGGTCGGCGGCGCTGCACGAAATCAAAATCGACGGTATCTGCCAGCTCAACATGTATTCCCTGCCGTTTCTGGCCCCCGGAGCCAACAGGGTCACAGTCCAGGCAGTCTCGATTCCCGCATCGACCGCGCTGAATGTGACCTGGCGGTGGCGGGAACAGGGCTGGGACAGACAGCACACGGAAACTGTCCGCCGCGTTCCGGCCAGTTACGTCGTGCAGGTGGCGGGCGATGAATATCCGCGGATGAAAGCCGTCATCATGGAAGCTGTGCCTGACTAGCGATACGAAAAAATTTGACAGGGCAGTTTCAACAGGCCAGATTATCAAAATCGGTTAATTCCCAGAGGAAATAAATAACAGCTTACCGGATCCATCCCAGGAGGAAAGTACCATGAAATTGACCCGTCTGCTGGCAGTGTTGATCGTAATATTGGCCGTCTCCGGGGCAAGGGCCGAAGTCAGGGTTTACCAGGAACCGCTGACCCTGCCCACATACAGGATCGGCGCACCGGAAGTGATGCCTTACTGGAACCGGATTTACCCGTACACCATGTACGAGAAACTTACCGACGAGAAATACGACAGGATCTATACCGCGCTCTACGTCGAAAACGAATGGGTCAAGGCGCTGGTGCTGCCCGAAATCGGCGGCCGCCTTCACGGCGCACAGGACAAAACCAACGGTTACCAGTTCCTCTATAACCAGACCACGATCAAGCCCGGGCTGGTCGGGATGGCCGGCGCGTGGATCTCCGGCGGCGTGGAGTGGAACTTCCCCCACGGTCACCGGCCCAGCGGCTTCCGCGACACCGACTACCGTCTGGTGGAAAACCCCGACGGCTCCAAGACAGCCTGGACCGGTGAGTTCGACCGGATTTACGGGATGCGCTGGGCTGTCGGCACAACGGTCCATCCGGGACGAAACTGGGTGGAAACCAAGGTCCGGTTGTACAACAGTACTCCCTACGCGCACTCCTTTCAGATGTGGTCCACCGCCGCGGTGCGAACTCCGCAGGAATACATGGCCGTGATTCCCGGCGAGATAGTCACCGGCCACGGCAAGCACAGTTTTTTCCATTGGCCCGTGCATGACGGCAAGGATATCAGGTACTGGAAAAATATCGCACGGGCCAGCAGTTTTTTCGCCTGGGAAAGCGACAAGCCGTATTTCGGCGGCTGGAGCCCGGAGGAAAAGGCCGGCATGGCCCACGTGGCCGACCCCCATATCGTGCGCGGCAAGAAACTCTGGACCTGGGGCACGGCCCCCTCGGGTCGGATCTGGGAGCAGATTCTTACCGACGGCGACCTGGCCTATTTCGAGCCGCAGGCCGGAGCCTACAGCGACAACCAGCCCGACTATCACTGGATTCTGCCCGGCGAGACCAAGGTGTTCAGCCATTTCTGGATTCCCGTGCGCGATATCGGCGCCTGGGATTACGCCAATCTGGAAGGCTCGCTGAACCTGGAGCTCGATGGCGGCAAAGTGAAATTCGGCTGGAGTCCAACCGGGGTCAACAAGTCCGCCCGGATAGTTATTACCGGCACCGACGGCGAGCTTTTTCGCAAGACAGTCGACACCGACCCGGGAACGCCGTTTATCGGAGAGGTGAAAGCCGGCGGCAATAAAGACCTGTATGATCTGAGGATGATCGTGCTGTCCCCGGGCGGCGACACTCTGCTGAGTTTCCAGCATCCCCGCCCGGAAAACCCGCCCCTGCCCGGGCCGAATCCCGAACCGGCCGATCCAGAGGACGTGGCGAGTGTCGACCAGTTGTTTATCACCGGCGACTACTACGAGATGTTCCGCAATAAACACCGGGCGCTGGAGTATTACGAGGAAGTGCTCAAACGGGATCGCGGAGACGTGCGCACCAACACGGCCTTGGGACTCAGCAAGCTGAAACAGGGTTTTTACAACCAGGCGCTCGAGCATTTCGACCGCGCCCTGGACCGCTATCCGGACATGGGCAAGGCGCGTTACTACAAGGGCATGGCCCACCTGGGCAAGGGTGAACTGGAACTGGCCGAAAAGCACCTCAACCGCGCCGGCTACGACCTGACATATTACGCCGCCGCCCATTTCGAGCTGGCCCAGCTGACCGCCTCGCTGGGGCGCTACGAACGGGCGCTGGAGCATATCGACCGCAGCATCAACGGCAACGGCGACAATGTCCAGGCATGGGCTGTCAAAGCGCTGATCCTGAACCGGCTGGGCCGCCATGACGAGGCCCTGGCCGTGGCTGAAGAAGCTCAGGTGATGGACCCGATGGACCTGTTGTCGCTATGTGAGAAGGGTTATGCGCTCAGCAGCCAGGACAAATCCTGGCAGGTGGATCAAGTGAAGGAAGACGTGCTCAAACTGACGCGCCGCGACAGCGAGAACCATCTCGAGATCGCAATCCGTTACGCCCGCTGCGGCCAGTACGATCTGGCGGCCTTAGTGTTGAATGTCCTGAAAGAAAGCGCTGCGGATGTCTCGCCGATGGTCGATTACTATCTCGCTTATTACAACCACAAACTGAGAGACAAATACGCCGCTGATGGAGCGCTGAGTCAGGCCGCAACCGGCGACCCCACCTATGTGTTCCCCAACCGCCTGGAGAGTTTCCCGGTGCTTAACTGGGCGCTTGAGCAGAAGCCTGACGATGGCCGCGCGCAGTACTATCTGGGCAACCTCCTGCGCAGCAGGGACCGGTTGGACGAGTCGCTGGCGATGTGGGAAAAATCTGTGCGGAACGATCCCGCCAACGTTGTCGCCTGGCGTAATATCGGACAGGTTTACATGGATAAAGGCGACCTGGAAAAAGCCGAAAATGCCTACCAGAGCGCGGTCAAGGCGGACCCGAAAGCGGCGATGGCTGTCGAGGAGTTGGGCAGGGTCTTCCAGAAACAGGGCAAAAGCAATTCGATGAGGATTACTTTTCTGGAGAATCACAAGACCGCGGTCAACTATCGTGACCCGCTGCTCAAGCGGCTGATCTCGATGTACGTCCAGGAAGGCCGCTACGACGACGCGCTGGCATATCTCCAGGACCACCACTTCCATTCCTGGGAAGGCCGTTACGACGTCCACCAGTACTGGGTGGAGAGCAATCTCGGCAAGGGAGACAACTTCTACGCCAGGGGTGACTACGAGGGTGCGCTGAAACACTACGAACTTTCGCTGACCTACCCGTTCAACCTCGAAGTGGCCTCCCAACCCCGCACGGTGAATGCCCGCAAGGAATTCAAGGTGGCTCAGGCGCTGGAGAAACTGGGCCGCAAGAGCGAGGCCGGGAAATTTTACCAGAAAGTGGCGGACTACGATATCAGCGCGGATAACGCCTACCAGTACTATCGGGGCAAGGCCCTGGAGGCGCTGGGCAGGAACGGCGACGCCCGCAAGGTGTACGAGCAGATGCTGGCCGCTGTCGAAAACGCAACCGAGCAGCCCCGCAGGATGAGCTCCCATTTCGATCCGGGCCGCAACCACGAGGCGATCAGGATGTTCAAGCGCTCGCTGGCCCTGGAGGGTCTGGGACTGAGCTCCGAGGCGGAAACCCAGCGAAACCAGGCAGTGGAAGGAGACCCGATCGTCGCCCTGCGTGCATTCAGCCCGCCGCGCGCCGGCTGGTAAAGAGCAGGATTATTGAACGTCCGGGTTCCAATTTCAACTGATGCCTTTGGCGTTAAGCTATGCGCTGTATTTTTCCGACCACACCTCTGGCATCTCTCGGCTCTAGCTCATCATAAGCTAACATCTATCTTGTGTCAGTTGTTTGTCGGCTTATTGGGGAGCGGGTCAGGAATGTATGATTATAATTAAGGATAATAATATATCGAATGCAATCATTCGGTAAGCGTACTTCTGTCAGGTATCCAGTGCATGGTCAGTCCTCCAGCAGTCGCTGCAATTCCGGACAGAACTTGAGTCCCAACGTCCGGCCGTGGTCCAGGATATAGCCGGCGTCGGCATCCAGGTTGATCGTGTCCGGGCTGACCGTGCTCACCGAGCCCAGCAGAGCGGCGAAATCGGCGGCGGTTTCCACCGGCAGCTCGGCCAGGCCGGTGCGTTTGACCGGCTCGGGTCTGATAAACGGCAGACCGGCCGCGGTAGCGATAATCAAGCCCGCCATCGATGCGTCCCCCGCTCCGGCGGTGCTTTTTACTTCCACCCTGGCCGCCGGGATATATTCCCAGCGCCCGTCCCGCCAGGCCCAGGATCCACGTTCGCCCACGGTGACCAGCAGCCGCAGCTTCGAGTTCAGCCGGCTGACCCGGTCCTGCATCGCATCCAGGAACGGTTCGGGATTGTTGCTGTCGCAGGTTTTTCCGCACAGGGCGGAGGCCTCGTCGCGGTTGATAGCCAGGAACTCCGTATTGGCGATACATTCGGCGGCGCGCGGATCGGTCATCTCGGCCGAGGTCAGCGTGCAGAAGCGCAGCAGGTCGAATTCTCCCGCCATCATCAGCAGTTCCAGCCTTGATTCAATCGGCACCTCCGGCGCGGCCAGGGCCATGCCCCGCTGACCGTATTCGAGGCACAATTGCTGGGCGGCGCGGATCTCGCTGGGATGAAGCAGGCTGCTGGCGCTGCGGCTGGTGGTGATATTGCCGCCCGTGCGGTCCGGGTAGAGAAAGCAGACGCTGTAGAGGGTGGGTGCCCCACCGGTGCTGATCACGTAGCGGGTATCCATCCCGGATTCGCCCATCAGACGCACCATTTCCTCAGCGACCGCGTCTTTGCCGACCTTGCCCAGCGGGACAGTCTGGAAGGTGGAGCTGTCTTCCTGGTTAGAGCCGAGCAGCAGGGCCACGTAGTGCAGTATGATATGCAGCTTGCAGAAATCCCGGCAGTCGCTGAGCACGCCGGCCCGGCTCTCCTCCCGGCCCAGGGTGTGGTCGCCCTGCAGCTCGAACATGATCCCCGAGCCGATCCCGCCCGTCCCGATCACCGCCCTGTATTCCCCGTCGTACATCCAGCGTGCTCCCTCGTCCGGCCGGTTAAAGCAGTTCCCATTCCGGGTGGGTACTGATCGGGTGCGTGGCGGTTTCCCGCGTGGCTGTCACCCGCGCATCGGCGTGTTCCTGCAGCAGGGTCATCGGATATTCAGGGGTAGGTTCGCTGAACAGGGCGACCCGGAAGGCGGTCTGCTTCCAGGCTCCGGTGTCGCTGTATACTCTGACTTTGCGCGCCGAGAGGCATTCTTTCACGCCCAGCGTGACGCTCATCGGCGGGATAAACTGCCAGGCCGAGCCCAGCGTGCGCTGGGCCAGGGCGATCACCGTATCCCAGTTGTTGGACTGGAGGCGGATCGAGCTGTCGCGGACCTCGTCGAGCGAAAGCAGGCTGAACGGCTCCCGGCGGGCCTGGTTGTAGGCGATATGGCCGTCCTGGCCCCAGCCGCCCAGGGTGATGTCGATCGGGCCGGCCGCCAGTTCGCGGCGGACCTCGTCGATATTCTGCGGCGTGAGCCAGTGACGGTTCTGCTCGGGAACAGCCAGGCCGGGGTCGATCGGACCGTAGAACACGCGCTCCATCTCGCTGCGGAAATTGTAGGGATGCCCGTCGGGCAGCAGGTTGCCCTGCCAGTCCAGGCACTCGTCCATGTGGAACACCTCGAGGTCGCGGAAGCTCACCTGCTCGCCGTTGACTATTTCGGCCAGCGGCTCGTACCAGCACGATGGGCCGCAGGGGATAATCGCGCGGGTCGTTCTGCCCTCAACGTTGTTCCGTTCCACTTCCTCCACCAGCTCGCGGGCCATCATCCGGCCCATCTCCTCGCGCGTATCCACGATCTCGAACGGGACCCGCGGATTATGACGGGCCAGTTCATCGACTTTGATCGAGCACCACTCCAGCAGGTCTTTTTTATCTATTGCGTACATTTCCGGCTCCGAACTTTAAATATTCTCCTTCGCAAATGCTAGTGTTGTGTCCTGCAAATAATGTACAAGAAAAGCGGTTTATAAATCCCCCTCGATCCCCCTTTACGAAAGGGGGAGGCCGCTTCCCCTCTTTGCCAAAGGGGGGCCAGGGGGGA
>VRUH01000029.1 GCA_019456185.1 Candidatus Glassbacteria bacterium
CATGGGCCTCCCGGGTCCGGACGCTGACCACCCAGGGCACAACCCAGTCGTTGTGGTGCTCGATAGTGAGCAGCACTTTCTGCCGGCTGAAATAGTCGAAAATCCCGGCCAGGGCGGCGCGGTTCTCGTTGCGGGTCAGCGGGTGGACCGGGTCGTAGCACTCCCAGTTGCAGACATAATTGCCCAGTAGGTAGTGCTGGGGACGGGCCGTGTCGAGCAGCCCGCGCACGAACGGGTAGTCGGTGCGGCCCACCTCCCAGTTGCGGCGCAGGAACCGGATCGCCCAGCGGGGACAGATCAGCGAGTTGACTCCCGCGCCCCAGGTGCTGCGCCGCACGTAGCGGCCCCGGCTGTCCTTGAGAGTCACCTCCTCGCGGAACGAGGGGGAGTCGAGCGTGATGTCGCAGTAGTTGTCGGTGGCCAGCCCGAACACGTAACCCATCGCTTTCACCTTGCGGGCCAGCGAGTCGATCCCGTAGGGGCCGCCGGCGTACATGTTGGGCGGAATAATGTCCGGGTACTCCTGGTCGTGGCCGTAGCGCTGCCAGCCGGTGAACGACACCGACGCCCGTCCGGCCCCGGTCACCTCGCGGAATTCCTCCACCTGACGGCCGATCTCGGTGAAGGTGTTGTAGATTTCGAAAGCGAAAGTCCGGTGGTCCTTGCGGCTGACCCTGGCCCGCAGGTTGACCGCGCCCAGCAGCTTTTCAACATCGCCGTTGGCCTCGTTCTTTTCGGCCAGGGTCTTGAGATAACCCAGCTTCCCGTAATACGCGCGGTAATGGCGGGCCAGTTCGGCGTAGCCGGCGTCCTTCTCGAAATGGTAGCGGATAATCCGCGGGTAGCTCAGGCTGCCCATCGAGGACCGCCAGTAGATCTTGTAATCGGTGTGCTGCCCCGGATTGTGGCGGACGTGCATGAAATTGTCCATCCGGCAGCCGTCATCGATATAGCCCAGGAACCCGGAACCCGGCTGGTGCGCGCCGAAACAGGCCATCCGCTCGGCGTAGATCAACCCGGCCTGGTCCCATTCCTGGTGGTCCCACCAGTGCGAGGGCCGGTCCATCAACTCGCCGAACAACTCGAAGCGCTGCCGGTCATCGAGCTGGATCGGGTTGAGCAGGTCCTCATGCTCCTGCCAGTCGCCTGGAATCAGCACGCCCTGGCTGATCCCGAAAAACGAGTAGCTGTCGGAGCGGATCGGCACCTCGAACGGCCGCGGGTAGATGACTCCCTTGATCTTGAAACCGTGGTCCTCCTCCAGCGGCGCCAGCCTGAATACCAGTTCACCGCCGGGCTCCTCGAAATAGATCAGCAGCTCCAGCCGGAAATCAACGAGCAGGACCTGGAGCGCGCCCGGTCCCAGCCGGTTGACTTTCTTGTTTTTCGACTCGGCCAGCGAGACCTCGCGGAGCTCGCCATCCAGTTCATAGACAAACTCCCCCGCCCCGTTGCGGCTCATGCGCCAGTTCACGCCGGCTTCGAGGTGCCGCACATCGACACTCATCGTTTCGAGGTCGAGAATCGCCTCGGCATGCCCGGTGGAAATTTTGTAGCTCTGCGCGGCGGCGGGATCGGTCATAAAGGCTGCGGCCAGGGCCGCTAGAAATAAAATCCGCGCGATTAGTGCAGTAGCTGACCGCTTCATTTTTAACCTCTGCAGTGGATGTGATGGGTGCCGAAATTTTACGGGGAGATCGATTAATTGTTAAACCCGGAACAGGGATAATGCAAGTAAATGGTATAACCTGAGTTATGGTTTTTCATTTGACATCGAAGAGGTTAACTGCGAGTTTTGCGGTGAAGGTCAATCGCCGGCGGCGGCCCGAAAACTGATGATTCACGGGCGGTTGCGGTTAGATCAACAGGGAGGGAGGAGACAATGGCTCAGGATAATGCACGGGAGCTGATAGATGGGATCAGGAACGAGCTGAAGGAGCTGGACGGCAGGATAAAGAACCATCGGTATCTGGCCGCGCTGGAGGATGGCGGCGTCTCGCGCGAGGCGTTGCGGGGATTCGCCGGCCACCAGTACCATATCATCGGCAGCGACATGCGCAGCGTAGCCATGCTGCTGGCCCGCCACGGTCCGCTGCCCGGCAGGAAGTACCTTGCCGACCTGTTCCAGGGCGAGTCGGCCGCCTACGATTTCTGTCTGGCTTTTGCCGGGGCGCTGGGGATGGACGAGAGCCGACTGGCCGACTACGAACCCAGCCCGCCGGGAGTGGCCTACGCCCATTTCGTGGCCTGGCTGGGCGTTTACGGCTCGGCCGCGGAACTGGCGGCGGCGTTCCTGGTCAATTTCGCGGCCTGGGGCGCCAACTGCGGACGGATGGCGAAGGCGCTGGAAGAGCGTTACGGGTTTGAAAAATCATCCCTGGCCTTTTTCGAGATGTTCGCCAATACCCCTCCGTCTTTCGAGACAGACGCCCTGGAGGTTGTGGCCGCCGGGCTGGAGCGGGGCGTGGCCCCGCGGACTATCCGGCGGGCGGCCAGGCTGCTGCAGGGCCTGGAGTTGATGTACTGGGATGCGATGAGCGAGCTGTGAGCCGCCGATACCGCCTCATTCCAACGGGATCTGCTCGAGGTTCAGTTCAAGCCAGCGGTCGAATGTTTTGAGTTCCGGGTTGAGTGAGCGTGCGAACCGGGGGTCGCGGGCGCCGCAGAAATACTGCTCGAAGTCGCGCTTGAACTGGAACATGTTACCCAGGTCCTCGGCCCCGGGAAAACCGAACCCACGGTAAACCTCGGGCGGCACGTCGTTGTAGCGCACAGGTTTACCAAGCGCCCGGCTCAGTGATTCGGCCATCTGGCCGCCGGTCAGATGCTCACCGGCGATCCCGACGGTCTTGCCTGCATACTCGCTGCCCCGTTTGAAGATCCCGTAGGCGCATTTGCCGATATCTTCAGAGGCGATCCCCGGCAGCTTTTTGTCCCCCATCGGGAACGTGATCGCCAGGCTGCCGTCCGGCCCGGGTTTTGGCCCCATGCCGAAATGGATCAAGTTATCCCAGTAGAACGAAGTCAGCAGGAATGTCACCGGCAGCCCCGACTCCGAAAACAAAGTGTCGGCCTCGCCCTTGGCATCGAAATGAGGCACCTTGTACTTTTCCATCAAGGTCGGCATCCTGTCGTCGTCAAGCGGAACCCATTTTCGCGTATCCTCCAGGGTGGACCAGATTACGTGGTTTACTCCGGCTTGTTTGGCCGCCCCGGCCATGTGGGCGGCATGTGCGCGCTCCTTGTTTGGAGAGAAGTGGTCCCAGAAGAAGGTGACGCAGAATACTCCCCAGGCACCTTCGAGAGCCCGCGCCACGCTCCCCTGATCATCGATATCTACTTCGGCCAGTTCCGCGCCGAGACTTTCAAGTTCCCGTGCGCGATCCGAGCCGGTGTTCCTGGTCAGTGCGCGAACGGCGAATTCCCCGCCGCTGTCGCCCAGAATTGCCCTTACCAGACCTCCTCCCTGAGAGCCGGTGGCCCCAACTACCGCGATGATTTTCCTGTCGTCCATGCTCAACCCCCTGTTTATTATTAAAACAGCCGTGCCGGCCGACCCGGCCACTCCTGGTTCATGTTTTACCGGCGGACCTCCCTGGTCACGAATGGCCAGCCGGCAACAAGCAATGATTCTGCTTCTCATTATAAATATAAAAGAAAGAGCCTCAAGATAAAAGGCCCTTTTTCTTCGAGACGAGTCGCGGCTTTTCCGCGGGCGGATGGATCGAGTGCCCGGTGTGAAAAAATACTTACCCTCTCCCCAGCAGCACCATGCTGATCGCTTCCATCAGTTCCTTGTAACCGTACGGTTTTGTAATCGCGTAAGAGAAACCGTAATCCCTGTAATCAGCCATAACCGCGTCCTCCGAGTAACCGCTGGAAACGATCACTTTGGCCTGCGGGTCTATTTCGAGCAGTTTACCGATAGTCTCCCTGCCGCCCATGCCGCCGGGAATGGTCAGGTCCATCACCACCACGTCGAACGGCCGCCCGGACCGGATGCCGGATTTGTATTTGGCCAGCGCCTCCCGGCCGTCGCGCGCATGCTCGACATCACTGCCGAAAAACTCCAGGATACCGGTTATCGCCTTCACCAGGTCCCGCTCGTCATCCATCAGCAGCACCCGGCCGCTGGCATAGGTTTTTTCTTCAATTTCTTCCGGCGGCGGGACAGACTTGTCAACTGCAGCCGGCAGGTAGAGATGAAAAGTCGCGCCCTGTCCCGGTTCGGATTCCACATCGATAAACCCGTCGTGCTTCCTGATGATTGAATAACTGGTGGTAAGACCCAGACCGCTGCCCTCGGTCTTGGTCGTAAAATACGGCTCGAAAATCTTGTTTCTCTGCTCCTTGGGTATGCCGGTCCCGCTGTCCTCGACCGAGATCTTGAGATAGCGTCCTTTTTTGAGCGGCAGCAGCGCGCTGCTCTTTTTGACTATCAGGTTTTTGGCCGCGATCCGGATAACGCCGCCATCCGGCATGGCCTGCTTGGCGTTGATTATCAGGTTATTCAGCACCTGGCTGATCTGGCCCTCGTCGATCTCAGCTGGCCACAGGTCGTCGTCGATGTTGAATTCGCCGCGGACATTGGAGCCGATCAGGGAAATCCCGGCCGAATTGCCGATCAACTGAGGGAGCGAAACGACCGCTTTTACCGGCACGCCGCCCTTGGCAAACGTGAGCAACTGCTGGGTCAGGTTCTTGGCCCGCATCGCCACAGATTCCGCCGAGTCCAGAAAGCTGTTGAGTTCCTCTCCCTTTTCGCCGGCAATCTGGGCCATGTTGACATAACCCACGATCGAGGCCAGAATGTTGTTGAAGTCGTGGGCGATCCCCCCGGCCAGCAATCCGACCGCCTCGAGGTTCGAGGAGCGGCGGCGTTCCTCCTCCAGTTGAAACCTCTCGGTGATATCGATAAAGAATCCGCGCAGCCCTACCGGGATATCCCTTTCCAGAATCGCCGTTGCGTGGACCAGGGCGGGGAAAGTGCTGCCGTCAACCCTCCTGATCGTAAACTGCTTGAGTCCCACGTTTTCGCCCCGCATGATGTCCGTTATGTTGCGGGTTGCAGCCTCGACATCTTCCGAGGCAAAGAAATCGGTTATTTTCAGACCGTTTGCCAGCTCCTGCCGAGTGAAACCCAGCTGATTGATTGCGCTGCGGTTGGCAAAGGTGATTCGTCCCCCGATGTCGGTCTCCAGGATCGATTCAGGCAGCATTTCGGCCAGTTTCCTGAATCGCTCCTCGCTTTCGCGCAGAGCTTTCTCCGCCCTTTTGCGTTCGCCGATATCAACAATCATCGTAAGAAACAGTTCCTCCTCATCGGGTGAAACCGGGATCGGGGACAGGTAAATCTCGCCCCAGAAAGTTCCGCCGTCCCTGCGAAGAAAAACCTTTTCTGTTTTGTAGAAATTTATTTCCCTGTTTGACAATCTTTCGAGGACCCCACTGTATTCCTTCCTGAAATCAGGGTGAGAAAGATCCAGGATGCTCAGTTTCAGGAATTCCCCCTCATCCTCGTAGCCGAACATGGTCAGCATCCGGCTGTTCACCCTGATATGCTTTCCCTCCGGGGTACCCACCGCCATGCCTGCGGCCGCATTGTTGAATATGGCGCTAAGATGCGCTTCCCGCCGAGCTAGCATTTCCTGGGCCCGTTTCAGCTCGGATATGTCAACCGCCAGGCCGATCAGGCCCTTCGTCTTCCCGGCTTCGTCGAACAAGGGCACCTTGGTTGTGAAATACTGTCTGCCGGCTTCGTCGGGCAGATTTTCCTCGGTGGTTAATGTCACCCCTTTCCTGAGCACGGTCAGATCGTCCTCATGGATTTTGCGGGCGATCGCTTCGGAGTAGAGCTCGAACGGCGTCCTGCCGATTATTTCCGCGCTGCTCTTGCCGATAATTCTCTGCGCCTCCTTATTGACCAGCAGATAACGGCCCTCGCTGTCCTTGACCGTGGCAAACGAGGGTACGTTGTCCAGAATTGCGTAGGCCAGCTGGACCTGATGCGTCAGCGACTCGAGCTCCGGCTCGCGCCCGGCCAGCTCCCGTTTCAGTCCGCGCACCCGCTTCTCCAGGTCCCTGACTCTTTGCTCTGTTTTCGTGTTTACGCTTTTGCCGGGCATGGTTCCGTCTCGCTGGTTGTATCGCTCAAGAGATACGACGAATTGCAAACAGTTTGAACTATCTCCCCGGTTGCTGCGGGGTATCACGCCAACTTCGCTTCGCTCCGTTGGTGATAAAGTTTCTTGATTGTTTACGACACCCCGAAGTAAGTCTTCGGGGGGAATTCTTTCGAGTAAAATCGCTCCCTCAGCGCTCGATCACGATCGGGAACCAGTCGCCGCCGACGATTTCCCCTTTGGGCACAGGCTCGCTGCCGGGCATCAGGGCCTCGTCGCTGGCCGAGCGCGTGTCGGGCAGCATGTAATTCAGCACCAGGGCGCGACGTGGTTTGTCCGTGCGGTTGGAGTAGGAGCCGTGGACCGTGAGGGGATGGTGGAAGCTGGCCTCGCCGGCTTCGAGCGGCAGCGGCTCCGGCTTGAACTGATCGAGCTGTTCGGGGCTCAGCGCCTCCTTGATCCGCTCCATGCAATCGTCCCCGCCGAACAACCGGGTCATCGGCAGCAGCGGCCATCTGTGGGAGCCGGGCACCAGGTGCAGGCAACCGTTCTCCAGAGTGGTCTCGTCCAGGGCGATAAAGACGGTCAGGTGGCCCATCGGCTCGGTGCAGGTCCAGTAGGAATAATCCTGGTGCCAGGCCACCACGCCGCCGTGGTTGGCTGGTTTGTAGAACATCTGATCGTGCCAGAACCGGACGCGGGGGGTATCCATCAACTGGGAGGCCGGCACGGTTATCCCGGGGTTGAACACGGCGTCGTGGAAACCCTCGTCGACCATCCAGGCCCCCTGGAAATAGGTCATGAAGCGGTCGAAAGTCAGGCCGGCGCTATGGTCCTTGGCAATCAGTTCATCCACCCTCGGGAACCCCGGCGACACCATCTTTTCCAAGCTCTCCAGCAGGACCTCCACCTGCTCCTGGTCGAACACCCGCACCGGCCCGACAAATCCCCGTTCCCGGTAGGTATCAACCAGCCCGCCGCTCAACTCGAATTTCTTCCGCTCCCCGGCTGTATCCGCCCTGGGGAACATGTTTCCCGCCATCCCGCCGATTTTCACGTATTCCACATGCCCGTTCTCTGCGCTCATCGCACCCTCTTTATCTTCAGGTTCCCCGCCTAATTACTCGAAGTGAATTTCGGCTTCAACTATAGACGATGAGCGGCGAGCGGTCAAGTGGCCGGATGAGGCGCTCTGGCGGGGCGGGAGCTGAAGAGTCGGCTCCGGCTGCCGCTACCTGCCGCCGGAAAAAAAGAACACAACGCCCACGCCTATCGCCATTAAATAGTGGGAAAGCCTGGAGGGATCGGTGCGATAAGGCGGCTCGAAAGTTGACAGGCTGTCCAGAAAGGAAATCTCCCGCAATGCCAGTGCGCCGTACTCGAAATTGTCCCCCCTGTACTCGGGGGTGTAGGAGCCGGCCACCCGCACCGGTTCCAGGTCGACAATCTCGTTGATCCAGCTTCGCAGGTCGCTGACCAGGCTGCTGTTGCCCATCCGCATATCCTCGTGCACCCTGATTTTGTACACGTATTCGCCGCTGTCGGCCCGCAGGACGAAATCCAGGTCGCCGTCGACGTCGTAGTCGCCGATAATCGGAACACCGACAAACTCCGCCTCGGTCCCGGCCGGGTTCTCGACAGGCCCCGCGCCCGGAGGAGGAGCTGAGCTCACCGTATGACTGGCGCAGGCGGCAACGAAAACAGCGGCCGTCAGCCAGAGAGCGATGATTTTTTCAGCGGAAAATCTCAGCTGCGCCACCCCTGCTGAAACAGACGTTGCACCGGATTTTTCTTTGGAGAGCGGCCCTGAGCTATTATAGTGCTGAAACAGCTGAAATGAAACTCATTGTGCGGATTTGTCCCGGAGCCGAGTGGCGAGCGCCGCCACCTGCCCAGATCCTCACCGGAGCTAATCGCGATGAAAACACTTTCCGCCTTTCCCGCCGCGGCAGTACTCCTGGCCGCCGTCCTTTTCTCTTCCTGCGCAAAATCCGGCGGCCACGGCGAGGTGCGAGTCGGGATCGCCGGCACTCACGGACAATGGCAGCGGCTGGACCAGGCCCTGGAGCGGATGGGCGAGCCGTTCCGGGTGGTTGAGCTGATTACCGCGGAATCACTGGCCGGTATCGAGTTGCTGATCCTGCCGCGCGGAGCGTTCGCCGTGGACGCCGCCGGTACGGCTAGCAGTAACCACATCCTGACAGCCTGGGTGCGTGACGGCGGCTGCCTGCTCGCCTTCGGGATCAGCGACAAAAATTATTCCGCTGATTTTCTGCCCCACGAAATCCGCTTCGCCGCCGAGGACCCCTCCGGCTGGGGCAATATCGACTACTCCGAGCAGATCGCGGACACCACCCACCCGATATTCAACCGCCCGCACAGGCTGCGCTACCTGGCCGGGCTGGAGGAACCGTCGCGGGTAACCTATACCGCGCCCGAATGGACCGTCCTGCTGGCCAAAAACGGCGAACACCCGACATTCGACTACAAGCTCGACAACCCGCCCAACGATGTCGGCAGCATATTCGAGTCCGCGGTTGGCGACGGCCACGTGCTGGTCTGCCAGCCGCTGATCGACCTGTACCACGCCGGGAACGCCTCGATTGTGCCCCATCCGCTCGAGGGCGGCGTGCTGCTGTTTGAAAACGTGGTGGAGTACATGAAACAGCGGGCCGCCGGAGCATCCCTGCCGGTCGCCTCGATCCGCGTCGAACCCTCCCACGGACCGGCGGGCGCCGAAGTCCGGTTCAGAGCCGAGTTTGAAAACGGCGGGCGGGCGGCCGGCTGCAGTTGGGATTTCGGCGACGGCGGGACTGCCGAGGGAATCGAGGTGGAGCATGCCTACGCGTCAGCCGGAACCTTCCAGGTAACCGCCAGGGTTGTTTCGGCCGACGGCCGTGCCGACCATGCCGCCGGCCGGGTGGTGGCCGGCCCCGCCGAAGAGCGCCGCTGGAACGATCTGCTGGTGGATGCGTTCATGCACCGCTACTACCCCGACCCCGGACGGGTAGGGCCGAACTACCGCACCGCGCTGGTACTCAGCGGCATGCTGGATGTCTACGAGCGTAGCGGCGACCCGGAGCTGCTGGAATATCTCCAGGGGTTCTTCCGCAAACGGCTGATCGAGCGCTGGGACAACCGGCCGTTCAAAGACGACATGACGCCGGACCACAATTTCGTGGACCTCTACTCGCTGATGGCCCCGGCGTGGAGGATATTCCGGATCACCGGCGACAGCACCTACGTCCGCATGGCCCGCGAGGTCTGGCGGCAGAGCCTGGCTGTCGACCACGCCCTGCCGCGGGAGCTGCTGTGGAGTCCCCACGGCTGGGGCGGCCGCCGCGCGATTGTGGATTTCACCTATTTCAAGTGCCAGTTGCGCGGAGTCGCCTGGGAGGACAGCGGCGAGCAGGCCCTGCTGGACGAGGCCGCGGTGCAGATGGTGCGGTTCGCCGAGTACTTCCAGGACCCGGCCGACAGCCTGTTTTTCATGGCGATCGACATGGACCACCAGGCGTATTTCACCTCGCCCGAGCGGCCCTCGGGACTTAACGACAGCAAGTGGAACCGGGCCGACGGCTGGGTGGCGCTGGCGTTCACCGAGCTGATGACCCGGCTGGACAGGAACCATCCCCTGTGGGAGCGGCTGGAAGATATCGTCAGACAATTTTTCACCGGCCTGATCCACGCCCAGGACCCCGAGACTGGCCTGTGGGCGCTGGTGGTGGACCGCCGGGACTACCCCGGCATGTGGTTCGAGACCACGGGCACGAGCATGTTCGTCTACTCGATCTGCCGGCTGGTCGAGGCGGGCGTGCTGCCGGAGGAGCCCTACCTCGACTGCGCCCGCCGCGGCTACAACGGTCTCCAGCAGCGGATCGGGATGGGACACCGGGACTACCCGTATATTTCCGACGCCTGCCAGGGCACGATGCCCCGCCTGGACCTTGACCGCTGGCTGACGGCCCACCGCCGCGACAACGACCTCCACGTAATCGGACCATACCTGATGGCCGAGGAAGCAATCTGGCGCGTGGCCCCGCCGGATGTGGCCGTGATCGGAAATCTGAAACAGGCCGGCAGCCTGGCCGGACAGACGCTGAACCTCGCCGGAGCAGCGTTCTTCCAGGTGCCCGACCTGTACTGCGCACCCGGACTCGACCGGTTCCGCGCCGTGGTTGTGGAGCGGGGCGCGCTGGAGTGCAACACGGCCAACATTGCCGCCTACCCGGGCAAACTTGCGGAGTATGTTGAAAACGGCGGGACGCTGCTGTTTTTCGAGCAGGAAAACGCCAACTGGATCGAGCAGACATTTCCCGGGCTGGCTGGCAATCTTGAAACCGCCGCGACTGAAGCCCGGGGAATCAAACACGGCCGCGGCCGGGTGTTTTACCTGAGAGATTACAGCGAGTTGGCTGGAATCCTTTAAGAGGTAAAAGATGGGTCACCCGGCGGGTGAAGGTCTAGCGGTCGGTCTCGACACAGCAGTCTCAGGCTTTAATTTCATGGTTTAAACAGACAGCTTATAGTCGACGATGTTTATTTGGGGTTTTATACAGACTGTATAAAATTCCACAGCTTTTTTTGCTTAATGTTGCAACGGATTGTTATTTATCATTTTATGTGTTTTACTTTAGACTTATTGTGAGGTATTACATAGCTGTATTTGTCATGTAAAGGTTTTTATCATAGTTCTGTATAAACCCTAGTTAGCCGATAAAAACCAGCAATAGAAAGGAATGACTAATGAAAAAGAGAATCCTGGTTTTGAGCCTGATGCTTTTAGTTATTGTCCAAATATCATGCAACAGAAATGGATCTTCAAAAATAGAAGATTCCAGCCCATTTAATTTTTACTTAAATGGAGGAGTTTCTCCAGGACGCTTTAATCCATTTCGTTTGACCGACGATCCATTGGTAGGAAAAATGCTGTTTGAGATAAGGAAAACCCCCAAAGATCCCCTTGCCGTATCTACAATAACAGGGCTGGACGAGGATTTAGTCAAAAGGAAATTGGAGGAATGCAGGGAACTGGAAATAGTTAAAGTAAAAGAAGGGAAATATGTGGCCAACTTTATCTTTCTTGATAAAGAAGAGAAACATGATGTAAGACGTCTTGCGGAGAAACTTGCAGCAAAGGAATTAGAAATTATTAGAAAGGAATTGGATAATATAAGAGATGTATTTGACAGGTGCAGCTTTGAACGGCAGGGTTTTAATTGGACATCCATGTCGCATCTTATTTTGGGATCTTGGGGTACTGATATGGCTGTAATGGAGCGAGGTTCTCGTAGGTATGGGCTTCCCTATAGCAAAACAGCTCCTGTAAGACCTGGAGGGGGCAGGTATTGGATTCATTGCATTGAAGGAGGCAAGGAAGAATTTGTTTTCGCTAACAGCAGGGGAATTTATGAGAATGATGGATTCGGAGTCTGGTATTGTACTAGAGCCGATCTTCGTCCAAAGTTAACTTGGTTAAAAAAGGAGCAATGGACTTTAGTCCGGCATTTAATGAGTAAAGGATCGGATAATATTGATGGCCTTTGTGAGGTGTCGAAGGAGCCATGCAGGAATGTCAAAAAGATTATCAAGACCCTTATCAAGGCAAAATGGATATCGAAAGAGGGGACAAATTATACAATTGCATTTCCGGTATTTTATCAGGATGACATCGATAAGCTGCTCGAAAAATTCGATGCCATAGGTAGTGAAATAATGGAAGAAGTTTATGTCGATTCACAGACGGAAGTTAAGAAACTGTTTAAAAAGATGCGACCTGGTTTGGATGAAAAAGAATACGGTTGCTTTATCGGAATAGTCAAACATTGGGTAGAGCAGATTTGCTTAAAGGCGCTGATGGACGATGGCATAATGGTAAAATTACCATCTGACTCGGTTCAACTGAACTGGGCTTGGATTGGTAGTTTTGATAATAAATAGTTTTTCGGCTAACCAGCGGTTCCACCGTGACCGCCTTTGCTCTGTTGTTTTTCCTGCAGTTTTGTCTGTTCTTGACGCTCTTTTTCTTTTCAGAAGTTCTTTGCGTAGAGGTCGGCGGCAGCTGAACCGCAGGCCGTTGGCAGGCCATAAAAGCGGAAACGTGCAAGGAATCTAGTACTCGTGGCCGGCCCCCCATTTGACCGGGGGCTCAGGTGTATCATGCAGGTCCCCGAACCTCATCCAGGGAGGCTTCCGATGAGAGTCCTACCAAGTATGGTTATTCTCCTGTTCGTGGCGCTCACTCTCTCCGCTTGCCAGCCGGCCGCGGAGCGGACCGAGGCTGATGTCGCGGCGATCCAGGCTCTCACACAGGCGTGGTCCGCGGGAGTTGAAACCGAAGATGTTGCCGCACTGGTTGCCTTGCGTACCGACGACTACGTGTCGATGCCCCCGGACGCGCAGGGCTTCAGAGGCAGCCAGGCGCTCGAGGATTTCTACCGCGGTCTCTTCGAGCAGTTCTCGGTCGAGGGGACCTGGCCGGTCGAAGGGACCGAAGAGATCGTGGTGGCTGATGGCTGGGCGTTCCACGCAAGCGAGTACATCCTGAGGATCAGTCCCAAGGCTGGCGGAGAGGCGGCCGAGGAGCACGGGAAGATCATCGCGATCTGCCAGCAACAGCCCGACGGGTCGTGGAAAATCGCACGCGAGATCTGGAACCGCAATAGCCCGCCGCCTGGCAGTTGAACCCTTTCGCCTGCCGAAAATAAGAAAAGGCCGCGGCTGCCAAGATCAGCCGCGGCCTTTGTTAAAATGTCGAGCTATTGTTATTCCGTTATCCCTCACCCGAGGTATCAACCGGCGGCGGTGACGGGCTGGCCACAGACTCGGCGGCGGCGGGTTCCCTGACTACCAGGCCCGTAACCAGACCGGCCACACCGGCCTCGACCACCGTGCCCATGAACCAGGTGAATGCCATGAAATAAGGGATCGGCATCACGGAGTACATCCCGTAGCCCATGCCGACCCCGGTGCCGAGACCGAAGAGCAGGCCGTACTTCAGACCGGCCATTGCGCTCTGCTCCTTGAACCACAGCGAGTAGATCAGGACGAATGAGGTGGCCGCGATAATGCTTACCACCTGCAACAGGCCCCTTTTCATTTCCGCCATCGGACGCCAGAACCGGGCCGTGGCCTCGTAGGTGTCGCCGAGAATCATCTCGTGGATCACGAAATCCAGTGCGAACCAGCACAGATAGACCAGCAGGATCGCGATCAGGACTCTTTTGTTCATGCAAAGCCTCCGGGAGATGGTTGGAAAGGACCTGCCCGGGGTACGGTTCCCCCCTGGATAATTATCGCCGGTGCGGAGCCGGTTGTCAAACACCTCTTGAGAATTCCATTATTGACACTCCCGCCCGTTTTTCTTGACAGCACGGTCCGCCGCCACCCATCTATTAAAAGCTGTTTCATAACTGGAGTTTTTATTTCAAACTTTCGCCCATTGGCAGGTAATCCCAAAAACACAACCCCCTGTTTCCCCCTTTTCTAAGGGGGACTAAAACCGGATAACCCCAGCCACCGTACGAAAAAACCTGAGACCGGACAATTCCCCCTTAACAAAGGGGGTGCCTGCAAAGCAGGCGGGGGTTGTCCCGTTTCAAGGTTATGAAACAGCTTCTAATATCCTCATGCCGCCGGCCCTGCCGCCGGAGAACATCCAGCCGTCACCTAACCCTGGCCGCGAGGTGCTAAATGCTGCCGGTCCGCACGATTTCAGCAACCCTAACCACGACTTTTCTCGCTCTCGCTGCACTGATCCTCACTTCCTGCGGCGGTCACACGCCGCGGCCCTCCACCCGCGCCGGGGGCAGTTATCAGTACCTCGACGCCGCTGCCCGGATCGACTCGATGCTGATGCCGCCGGGACCCGCGGACGGGGACACGGTGGGCAACGATCCCCCGGGGTTCCACTGGCTGCCCGAGGATGAAGCCGTGTCCTGGGTGCTCGAGCTCTCGCGCGACAGTACGTTCCCGCACGCCGGCGGCCTGATCGGTGGCGCCGCCGAGGCCCTGCTGCCCCACGCGGAGTTTACTCCGCCGGTGGCCTACCATCGCGGCCCAACCCACCTGGTGGCCGGACTCTGGCTCCCGCTTCACCGGCCCTCCTTTACACTCGGCGCGGGACGCTGGTACTGGCGCTGGCGCAATGTCTACGGCGACGCCACCCTGTCGCCCCCCAGCGATTCCCGCTCTTTTATCGTGCCGGACGGGGCCTGGGAATACACTGTTCCTCCGCTGGAAAAACTGGTGGAAAATATTCCCTGCTCTCACCCGCGCCTGTTTGTCAGGCCCGAAGAAATGGACAGCATCCGCTCCCTGATACTCACGAGCGAACCCCACCGCGAACTGTGGGCGCGGATCGAGGCCGTTACCGATACCCTGCTGGCCCACCCGCTGATGACCGAGCCGCCGCCGTATCCAGAAAGCAGGGACTTCCGCTACGAACTCTGGCGCATATATTACGACCAGGCCCGCAAGATGGGTCAGGTGCTGGACTTCCTCGGCTTTTGCCATCTGATTACCGGCGACGACAAGTACTCGGACCGGGCCAAAGAGTGGCTGCTCCATCTGGCCCAATGGGATCCGGAGGGAACGAGCGGCATGTCGTACAACGACGAGGTGGCGATGCCGATCCTGCTCAACGGCGCCCGCGCCTACGACTGGATCTACGACAAGCTCAGCGAGCCCGAGCGCGAAACAATCAGGAACATGCTGGTTACCCGCGCGGAACAGGCGTACACGCGCTGGTGGTACAGCCGCGGGGCGTATCACCTGCGGCCCTACGCCAGCCACCAGACCCGGCTGGTAAACTACATGACCCAGGTTGCCACCGTGCTCTGGGGCGAGGCCGAAGGGCCGAGGCAATGGTTCAATTACCTCATTCCAGTGATCACCAGTTTCTACCCGGCCTGGGGCGGAAAGGACGGCGGCTACAGCGAGGGCCCCAACTACTGGGGGATGTATTTCAACTACATGCTCCAGTCGGCGTTCTGCCTGGAGAAAGGGATGGGGCTCGACGTGCTGCGCACCCCGTTCTACCGCAACAACGGCTGGTTCAAAATTTACGCCGACCCCTGGTTCGCCGCCCAGCAACCGTTCGCCGACACGGGAATCGGGATGTACTGGCCGGCCAACAAGATCAATCTCTACCGGCTCGCCTCCGTGTTCGACAATCCCTATTTCCGCTGGCGAGCGGAGATGAGCGACCCCAGGGGACACCTGCCGGTCTCCGAAACAATCGTCCCCAGCGGGATTATGAGTTTCTTCTGGCTTGACGAAGGACCCGGCGCCCCGCAGCCGAAAGCGCCAACCGATATCCCGCGCGGCTACCGGTTCGACGGGGTCGGGATCGCGGCCCTGCACCAGGACCCCTCGGACCCCGACGAGGCTTTTATCCTGCTCAAAAGCTCGCCTTACGGGGCCTGGAGCCATATCTACGCCGACCAGAACGCGTTCTATATCCAGGCTTTCGGCCGTGCGCTGGCGATCCAGAGCGGCTTCTACCCCCACTACGGCCATCCCCACCACACCACCTGGTCCTGGCAGACCCGCGCCCATAACTCGGTGCTGGTGGAGGGCGAGGGCCAGCGCGCCCGCGACCGGACCTCGCGGGGAAAGATTATCGATTTCTCGGCTGGAACGGCTGAAGACGGCTCCGTGGCCCATGCCGCGGGCGACGCCACCGAGGCTTACCACGGTCTGCTCGATAAGTTTGTGCGGCATGTCTATTTCAAGCGGCCCCGCGAGTTTGTGGTGGTCGACGAGCTGGCAGCGCCCGAGCCGGTCCGGTTCGACTGGCTGCTGCACGCCGCGCAAGAAATGGAGATCAACGAGGACGCCCGCACGGTGCTGATCCGCCGAGGTGATGTGCGGCTGCTGGCGGAGTTTGTCGCGCCGGAAAAGATCACGTTCACCCAGCACGACAAATTCAGCGCCGACCCCGGCAACCTGTGGGAACGGCCGGACACGCCCTATCCCGACCAGTGGCACCTGGTTGTCTCAAATGCCGAGAAGGCGAAAGAGGTCCGGTTCGAGGTGCGGATGAAAGTCTGGCGCGAGCAGGGCGCCGTCGTGAGTGATGAGCTGACGATTTCCGAGTTCCTGAACCTGCGCTGGTAAGAGGGGTTGTTGCCCTAGTGTTGTATCCTGCAAATAATGTAGGAAAAAAAGCGGATTATAAATCCCCCTCGATCCCCCTTTACGAAAGGGGGAAGCCGCTTCCCCCCTTTGCCAAAGGGGGGCCAGGGGGGATTTCAGCTTGAGTTGATCGAACCATTACCAGAGCGTCGAATTATTACATATACTTCTCAGGACACAACCCTAGCTTGACTTTGCTTAATTCAGCGCATATAATGAGTTGGACTGTTTCCCGTCCAGGATTTTAAGCGCCGGTATGTGTAATCCGCGGAGGTATACCATGCACAGGTTGGCATGCGTTACGTCAATCCTGCTGCTGGCCGCGTCCCTGGCGGCAGCGGCGGACGATTCGGAGTGGGGAGCACTGTCGATCAAGTTCCAGGCCGGTGTCGGGATGAATACCGGCAGCCTCCCGGCCTACGATTACCTAGCCACCTCCGGGATTGTCAGCGGAGATCTTCACTACCGCCTGAACCGTCACGTGGCGCTGGTGCCGGTGTCGCTGTCGTTCTATTTCTACTCCGGCACTCCGGCATCGAGCCAGGCGTACCCCGACGCGTACCAGCAGCAGCGGACCGGCAGGTCGGGAGGCTATGGCTATGTGGAACCCGGAATCTACTCGCCGTTTTTTTATCCCTCCTACTACGGGTCGGGATACTACGGGCCGTACTCCAACTCGCTGCCGAACCTGGCCTGGGGGCTGTCTTTCACGCCGGGAATAAAGTTCCAGACCGCGGGGCGCAACCTGTTCAATTTCTACGGCCAAGCGGGCGCCGGGCTGTACCGTCACAACCAGAAAAGCAGCTCGTACTACGGTGTCGGCAGGCTGATCAACACCAGTTTCGCCGCCCGCACCGAGGCCGGAGTCGAGATTATCCTCAAGGAGCATCTCAACCTGCTGGCCGGCGGCGGCTACATGTGGATCAGCAACAACCCGGCGTTCGACGGGATAGTCCACCTGAACATGGGTGTAAGGGTGGGATTTTAGCGGGTTGCTGTATTAAGGCCGGTTGTTTAAGGACCGCGGCGCTTAAGTGCGCTGCGGTCCTTTTCTGTTTGGAGAGGAAGAGCGCGGGACGGGGCGACCGGCGGGAAATACTTAACTATTGCACCATCAGTCTATTACATACTGAAAAACATCCTCCACGCCGACCCCGAAAGCGTGGGAAATACTGAATGCCAGCAGTAACGAGGGGGTATATTTGCCGGCTTCCAGGGCTGTAATGGTCTGACGCGCCACACCGACAGTATCGGCCAGTTGCTGCTGGGTCATCTCATCGTTATCGAAACGCAGGCGACGGATATTATTATTGAGTTTGCCTCTCATAATTCAGTTTCCTTTGGTTCTGCGATTCTGATTATACATGTTGAATGTAAATCATAATCCCACGGGGAATAATATATCACAGCTTTACCGGGAATTTTCCGCAGGTGTTGCCGACCCGGGCAGCAGACAGACCAGAAACCCCAGAATTCCCATGCTGAAGGCGCAGAACCCTGTGACGGCGAAGAGATTAGCGTGAATTGCCTCCGGCCCTTTGAACAGATAGAGAGCGGCGATAATCATTAAGCCTGCAATACCCGTGATGGCTCCACTCCAGAGCCTGACTCTCCTCGCTCTGTTACTTACTGCCTGATAAAACTCATCCTGCCTGGGAACAATCATTAAAAAGGGAAATAAAAAGAATGAAACCAAGGGAATAAGCATTAATGCAATACCCAAAGCAATATCTCCAGGTGTATGTCCACTTACTGGAAAACGTAGAAGCGCAATGATCAACATCGATAATACAAATGGCAAGACGATTGCTGCTTCTTTATGTCGTGGTGTCATCTCCCTGAGTATTTCAAAGATTCCGCCGGGTTTTTCCCTGCTCCAACCAAACAACACTATTGTCGCTAAGGATGCTGCCGTAAAGAAAAGCAGGTAACCTACGCAGAAATAGTTGATGAACATTTGATGCTCAACCGGATTTTTATCAAAATCCAGCATGACGTATACTCCAACCGCAGTGAAATAAATAAATACTGTCCATAATCCGGCCGTCGCAGCCTGCCGATCTATCTCTCCGTCTCGTTCATCCCACGAAATTTTATCCTTACTCAGCCTGACAATTAATGGCCCAATTACAAATAGCGCTATTACTGCCGGACTCATCGATACAATGCCATTAACGAAAAATTGGATGACGGAGGCCATAACTAGAATGGCAGCAATAATCAGGTTAACCCAGGCAAATTTTAGTAATGGTCTCATGGCACCCTCCTGACTTACTGTTAATTTGGTGCAAAGTCTCCTTATGCAATATCTTTCTTACTTATTGTAAGAATTATATTGCTATATGTCAAGTATTTATTGCCATTATTTGAATTTATTACGCATTGTCTGCTAAGATTATTGATAGTGGAGATGGACGACCGTTTTTCTTTCCGCTGGAAAGAAACGGTTGACTTCCCGACTGCTGCGGGCTAAGATTCGCCATCTTCTCCACTCCACGCCGAACCCGTTCAACCGTTCCTTCAGCCGGAGTCCGCCCATGCGCAAGCTCATTTCTTTCACCACTTTTTGTCTGCTGATCGCCGCCACCTGGCTTACCGGCCAGGAAACTGTGCTGGTCCGTCCCAGGGAGATCGACGACGTGCTGGTCAACCCGGGGATCGGCTTCATGACCTTCCAGCGCTTCAACGGAGACACGCTCAACGCCGGCAGCCGCTGGACCGAGGGCTTCCCGATTGTCTACCAGGATTTCGACGGCGACCTGACCAACGAGGACCACCCGGCCACCTCGCTGGTTTACTGGCGGGTCTACTGGCGCTATATCCATCCCGCGCCCGACAGTATCGATTTCGCCCAGTTCGACAGAGTGTTCGAAACCGCCGCCGCGCGCGGCCAGACCGTCATCCTGCGGATCGCGCCCTACGGCGGCGGCGATGACAAGGACGTGCCGGACTGGTACCGTGAGCTGGTTGGAGAAGAGCCGGAGCTGCCCCGCAAGTGGCGCACACACCCCGAGAACCCGCTCTACCTCGAACATTTCGGCGGGCTGATCCGGGCGCTGGGCGCGCGTTACGACGGCCACCCGGACCTGGAGGCGGTGGATGTCTCGCTGGTCGGTTTCTGGGGCGAGGGTTCCGGCAGCCACGAGGTCGACCCTCATATCTGGCGGCAGCTGGTGTATTGCTACCTCGACGGGTTCAAGAAATCGCACCTGATCTTCCAGCCGCTCAACGGCGACGCTCCCGATCCGGGGCTGATGGTGCGGGGCCTGCCGATCGCCGCCTACTGGCCCGGCGGGCGCAACAACGGCGAGGGCCCCCGCATGCGCCACCTCGGCTGGCGGCTCGACTGCCTGGGCGACATGGGATTCTGGCGCGAGGACCGCGGCGACTGGTGCCACATGCTGGATATCTACCCCCAGCAGATTGTCACCAGCGGGATGAAAGACGCCTGGAAGAAAGCCCCGGTCAGCCTGGAAATCTGCGGCACGTTCCGCAGTTGGAAAAACAGGCAGCAGTACGACGAGGAAGTTGTGAAATACGTTTTCGACCAGGCGCTGAAATGGCATATCTCCAGTTTCAACGCCAAGAGCTCCCCCGTGCCCAAAGAGTGGCAGCCCCTGGTGGATGAGTGGCTGAAAAAGATGGGCTATCGGTTCGTGCTGCGCAAGTTCACGTTCCCCTCGGCGATCCGGCCCCACGGCCAGATCGCGTTCGCCACCTGGTGGGAAAACAAGGGCGTGGCCCCCTGCTACCATCCGTTCCCGTTCGCGATCCGGCTGAAAAACTCCGCGCACAGCGAAATCCTGCTCACCGATGCGGACATCCGTGAATGGCTGCCCGGCGACATTGTCTACGACAGCGAGGTCTACCTTCCCGCGGACATGCCGGAGGGAACCTATGATTTCGCTATCGCTATTCTCGACCCCCGTACCCGCGAGCCGAACATCAGGTTCGCAATCGAGGGCCGCGGCGCTGACGGGTGGTACAGCCTGGGCAAGATAGCTGTCAGCAGGGACGCCGGCCACAGGGGCCGCGACCCGAACCGTGTCCCGTAATCTGTCCCGGAGGCTCCCAGCGGGGAAGGCAGGAAACCCGCTCGGATTAACAAAAGGCCTCCGGGAAACCCGGAGGCCTTTTGATTGCCGCTTAAGCGCTGCAATCGGTCAGCATGCTCTCAGCGCCAGGTGGTTCCACGGCCTCGCCGCCGCAAGCTGACGGATAATGGTGCTGTTCTCTGCATCGTTGCCAACCAATCCGCCGCTTACAGCGCCCAAGAGATACTGGGTTTCAAGTTTGGTTGTCATCTCCGCAGAAACCGAAACGGAACCGTATGAATGGACCTCGGCGCCGGTGCTGTCGGTTAAGACCACAGTGTAGCTGCCCTCAGGCAGGAAACTCAGCTTGAACTCTCCCTGGAGCTGCCCGTCCACCTCCTTGAATTTAAGGAGGCTCGAGGAAACGGTGTCGCTGCCGGCGAAAGCATAGGCTGTCCAGCCCTCGACTGTGCTGTCTACCGGAACTACGACCTCGCCTTCGATCCTGCCGCTTTCGCCTTCCTGGACCAGACGGATCACCGGTTTAAGCAGGAACCTGCCGCTGTTACCGGCCACAACGACCGAGCGCGCGGCATCGAAATCGAGCACGAGGTCGATATCTAAACCTTCCTCGACCACGAACCCGTTACCGATTTTCAGACCGCTCGTTGCCCCGCCCGGTACGGTCAGCGTGTGCCGCATACCGTCGATCACAACCACCGCATCGGTGATCGTCAGCCTGATCTGTCCGTAGGATCCCGCCTCGAGTTCGGTTTCACCCAGGACGGTTGTCACTCCGCCGGTGAGGCTCAGCAAGTCGTGAGTCTGGGTTTCGCTGCTGAGAACGGCCCAGCCGCTGTCGCTCTTGATGCTTACCTCGCTGAAGGTTATCAGTACGGAGTCAAACGTCGCGGGCGCGTCTGTGAGCAGAACCCGCGCCGTGCTGGTCGACTGGCCCGGAACCGGACCGGTCAGGTTGTTTGCGCCTTCATCGCTGCTGCAGGCCAACCCGATGGCCGTAACCGGCAACAATGCGATTAAAAAAGTTCTCAACATTCGCATTTCTGTAATCCTCCCCGGCAGATTTATGAAAATCTAACTTACAGACTCGGTGTCCCGACCAACGCTTTGCCAGTTAGCGGATCGGTTGCCGAAACGAAACTATAAATAATTGCAACCATCATGCCAAAATTTGGCAATCGAGCCTGCTCTTTGCAACTCGTTGAATATCAACACTATAAAGCATGGCATATCTGACATTGCTTCTTATTATCGAGTCTTTGCCCGGCACGCACTTGTTAATATTCACAACCTTTTATTCATATCCACACGTGGTGAGAACATTAAGCCGGAACTGCCGGTTTACGCTTGAGATTCCTCCTCACAGACCGCTCGGGATACTTCCCGGGCGGTTTTTTCTGCCCGAACAGTCTGAGCGCTTGCCAGCGGGCCTCCAGTGAATTAGCATTGAACAGCGTGATAATAATTTTCAGCCTCATTCAAGGAGAACGCGAAATGCATATCTTCATCTACCGTCCCGCTCTGGCCGCGTTGCTGACTATCATGGCCGTTACCACCGCCGGACTGGCGCAGGATGAAAAAGGCGAGACAAATAATGACGAATCGAAACTGGAGGAAACCAGCTCTGTCACCAGCGGACGGGTGACAATCGGCGGCAAAGCTGTCAGCTACACCGCCACGGCCGGCACGATGCTGCTGAGCGAGGAGTTCGGCGACCCCAAGGCGAGTGTCTTTTATATCTCCTACACGCGCGATGGCGTCCAGGACCCGGCGCGCCGTCCACTGGCGTTCTGTTTCAACGGAGGACCGGGGTCCAGCTCGGTCTGGCTGCACCTGGGCGTGCTCGGACCCCGCCGGGTGGCGCTGGAGGAGGACGGTTCACTGCCGGCCCCGCCGTTCGCCCTGGTGGACAACCAGTACTCGCTGCTCGACCGCTGCGACCTGGTGTTTATCGATCCGGTCAGCACCGGGTTCAGCCGCCCGGCCCCCGAGACTGACAAGTCGGAGTTCCACGGCGTGCGCGAGGATATCCGCTCGGTGGGCGAGTTTATCCGTCGCTACACCACCCGCAACAACCGCTGGGCCTCGCCCAAATTCCTGATCGGCGAGAGCTACGGCACCACCCGGGCGGCGGGCCTCAGCGAACACCTTCAGGGTGAACTCGGCATGTACCTCAACGGGATAATCCTGGTCAGCGCAGTCCTGGATTTCCAGACCCTGCGGTTCACCCTGGGCAACGACCTGCCCTATGTCCTGTTCCTGCCCAGTTACGCCGCTACCGCCTGGTACCACGACGCCCTCGACAAGTCCCGCTGGAGTTCGCTGAGCGAACTGCTCGATGAAGTCGAGACGTTCACCGAGGGCCGCTACAGCGTGGCCCTGCTCAGGGGAAATAAGCTGCCGGAGGACGAACGCTCGGAAATCGTGCGGCAGCTTGCCCGCTACACCGGACTGAGCGAGCAGTTTATCGAACGCTCGGAGCTGCGGGTTTCGATGCGGGAGTTCGGCAAGGAGCTGCTGCGCGAGCGCGGCCTGACAGTCGGGCGCTTCGACAGCCGCTTCACCGGTATCGACCGGCGGATGACCGGCTCGCACCCGGACTACGACGCCAGCTACGCCGCGGCCCAGGGTCCGTTCACCGCCACGCTCAACCACTACGTCCGCACCGAACTCAAATATGAAAGCGACCTGCCATACGAAATCCTCACCGGCCGCGTCTACCCATGGAACTACGGCGACTGGGAGAACAGGTACCTCAATTTCGGCGAGACCCTGCGCCTGGCGATGACCCGCAACCCGTACCTCAAAGTGTTCGCGGCCAACGGTTACTACGACCTGGCCACCCCGTATTACGCCACCGAGTATACGTTCAGCCATCTGGGCCTGGATAAATCGCTGCGGGACAACGTGAGCATGGGCTACTACGAGGCGGGCCATATGATGTACGTCCACATGCCGTCGCTGGAGATGCTCAAGAAAGACCTGGCTGAGTTTATCAAGGGGGCGCTGTATCGGTAGGTTCGCCGGTGGACGGCGCTGCGCCGGAGCGCCGGCGCCAGAAATAGTAAACCGGCAGCCCCGCGCCCACGATCCCCAGGCCGATCAGGCTCTCGCCGGGCCTGGAAAATAACGACCAGACCATCATCCACAGCGACACCGCCACGTAGAGCAGCGGGGTTACCGGATAACCCCAGGCCTTGTAGGGCCGGGGAAGATCGGGGAAACGACGGCGCAGGACAATCACCGAGGCCACGCTCAGCGCGCTGAACAGGCTGAGCAGGAAACCGGTAAAGGTCAGTAACTGGTCGAAACTACCGAAAAAAATCAGGGTGCTGGCCCAGATCGCCTGCAGCAGCAGTGCCCCTCCCGGAGTGCCGCGTTGCGGGTGGATCCGGGCGGCGGCGGCGAAAAAAACTCCGTCACGGGCCATCTGGCTGTAGATCCGCGGTCCCACGCAGATCATCGCGCTGGTGGCCGCGATCGCGCAGGTAACTATCACCACGCTGACCAGCATCTCCGCCCTCCTGCCGAACAAACCGGCCGCCGCGACCCGGGCCACGTCGAGCTTGCCCGCCAGCTCGCCCGGCTCCGCCGCCAGGATATAGACCAGGTTCAGCCCCAGGTACATCACGGTTACCGTAACCACTCCGGTAATCAGGCCGCGCGGGAGGTTGCGCGACGGGTTGTCGATTTCACCCGCCACGTAGGCCGCCGCGTTGAACCCCGAATAAGCGAACATCACCCAGATCAGGCTTATCGCGAACATCGCCCCTGTCGAGCCGGACGCCGAGCTTTCCGGCGGAACGAGCCGGTTGAGATTGCTCCAGTCCCCTCCCCCGGCGATCAGCGCGGCCAGGATAAATCCGGCGATCAAGCCGACATTGAGCATGGTGATCGCGCTCTGCCACCTGCCCCCCGTCCGGATTCCCAGCCAGTGCACCCCGGTCAGCAGCCAGATCAGGCCCGCGGCCGCGACCTGCCCGGCCGATACCGTAATGGTCAGGCCCCAGATGCCGATCAGCGGCTCGTGGCCCTGGACAGTCAGGACCGGCACGAAAGTCGAGAGGTATTCCATGCAGGTCAGCGCGGCCAGCCCGATCGGCGCGCCGATTCCCGCGAAAAAAGCCATCCAGCCGGTGAAAAACGCCCACAGCGGCCCGTAGGCTTTGCGCAGGTAGATATAATCGCCGCCCACTTGGGGCAGGCTGGCCCCGAGTTCGGCGTAGCACAGGGTGCCGGCCACGGCCAGCGCCCCGCCAACCGCCCAGATTACCAGCAGCAGCCACGGCGAACGCAGGTTTTGTAGCAGGAACCCGCTGGTGGTGAAAATGCCCGAGCCGACCATATTGGATACAACCAGGCTGGCGGCGGCCACCCACCCGATACGCTGCAGTTGCTTTCCGGCTCCGTTGTCCGTCATTCAGCACTCCCGGTTCGTAACAGCTTCCGCCGCCCAGTTAAAGCGCTCAGAAGCGAAAAGTCAAGCGATTCCGCTCAGCCGCTCTCTTGACTGGCGGGAACGCAGGCTGTAAGATTCGCATACAAGGGCCGGTTGCCGGCGCTTGTCTCCCCGGCCGTTGCCCACTACCAGCCAAAGGAGTCCCAGCCATGCCGTACCGTAGAGCACTACTGCTGGTTTGCCCGCTTCTCCTTCTCCTGCAGACAGCGGGAGCCGCGGAGGTGTTCGACTCGCACCCCCGGCTGTTTTTCCGCGACAGCGCCTGGGGGGAGCGCAGTATCACCACCGCCACGCTCAAAGAGCGGGCGGCCGATCCCCGTTACAGGCCCTTCATGGACGACCTGACCCGCCGCGGTCCCCAAGGCTGGGCGCTCAAGGCGCTTGTTACCGGCGACAGCGAGGCCGCGCGCGAATGCATCCGTCTGCTCAAGGAGCGCAAGGGTTACGGGAACACCACCGATGCGGGTCTGGAGCTGATGTGGGATGCGATGGCTTTCGACTGGCTCTACAACAACCCCGCCTTCGGCGAGGACGACAAGCAGGCGGTGATCGCCAACCTGGCCCGCGGCGCCCGGCGCTGTATCGAGATGTACGACGGCCAGGGAGCGCATATCTTCCACACCAGGATGTACGGCTATCCCACCGGAGCGGGCGTGGCCGGGCTGGCGCTGGCCGGCCACCACCCCGAGGCGGACGAGTTCATCTCCTGGGCCTACGGTAAGTACCGCAACGACCTGTTCCCCGCCCGTCAGGTCCAGGACGGCGCGGTGCACAACAGCATGGCCTACGGCCGCAAGTACACGATGTGGCTGGTGGGGCACTTTATCGCCGCCTGGTACACCGCCACCGGAGAAAACCTGTGGCGTACTATCCGCGAACAACAGGGAGACTGGGCCTGGCGCGAGGCGCTGTTCGTGATCTACGGCGAGCAGCCCGACGGGCTGATGGTGCGCTACGGCGATAATTTCTTCCGCGGCACCGAGCGGTTCAGCTTCCGAGTTGTCAGCGAGCGGGCCCACTACTACGACGAGCCGGTGGGCGCGGGTTACCTGAACTACCTGCTGGAGCGTCACGCCGGCGGCACCCGCAACCGGATCGGCACGGAGATGGGCAACGAGTACCAGGTACTGCTCTACTGGGACGCCGAGTGCGAGGGTTCGCCCCGCGAGATGCTGCCGCCTCGGGAGCTGTTCGGCCCCCGTGGCGCGGGGATGGCTTTCTGGCGCACCGGCTGGGATGAGGACGACACGTTTATCTTCTTCAAGTGCGGAGACTATTTCGACAACCACGGCCATTTCGACGCCGGCCACATGGAGGTGTTCCGCCGCGCCCCGCTGCTGATCGAGGGCGGGAGCTACGCCGGCGGCACCACCAGCGACCACTACCGCAACTACTTCCACAACTCGATCGCCCACAATACGATCCTGATTTCCGACCCGGATGACCCGGAGGATGCCGGCTCGCAGCGGTTCTACAGCAACCAGGGCATGCACACGATCGGCCATTACCGCGATGACGCCCGGCGCGAGTACGGGAACGTGACCGCCTATGCCGAGTACGACAACCTGACCTACCTCGCCGCCGATTTCACCGCCGCTTATCCGGATGGACGCGCCCGGCGGGTGGTGCGCGAACTGGCCTGGGACCGCGAGCGGTTCCTGGTGGTTATCGACAACGTGGCCCTGGCCGACCGGGAACTGCAGCCGCGGGTACTGTGGCACTACACGGTCGAACCCTCTGTGGGCGGGCGCAGCTTTACGGTTGCCGACGGGGGGGCGCGGGTGGTGGGGTACGTACTGGCCCCGGCCGACGCGGTTATCGAAACGGTCCCGGCTTTCACTGTCGCCGATGCCGTATACCCGCCGCGCGACGCCGAGAATGCCAGCCTGGGCGCCGGACGGATCGAGGTCGGCGCCGGGCGGCGGGCCGACGGTTCCTATACGTTCGTCCAGGTGCTCGATATCGCCGACCAGGGCGCACCGTCGGCCGCGGTGAAGCTGCTGGGCGCCTCGGCCGGGACAGTGGAGATCCGGCTGCCCTCGGGAGTGCTTACGCTGGACGGAAAACCCGGCGCACGGCGGCATATCGAACTGAAATAACCCGGTCTCTAAACGCGTGTTGAAAAATAATGAATTCAGGATAAAAAGGCTGTCAAGGGTCGTTTCGAAGCACACTGAGTTAGCAAAGATTATTCAGACGTCAATGCTGATAACCAATTGATTATTTAGTATGTTAGAGCCGAAACGGCTTGCCTTGCCCTTGACAGCCAAAGCAGCGATACATTTCACTTTAGGGTGTTGAAGTCTTTTTTTCAACGCCCCTCTAAACTTGAGCTTCCGCCCTGAATACCGAGCCTGAACCTGTCACCGGAGGTACGCGATGAAAACCGCCCGTCTGTTCGCCCCGATTTTCGCTGTCGTCCTGCTGGCCAACCCGGCTGCTCTGCCCGCCGCCGAGGACCAGCCCTACGACCTCAGCGGTTTCGTGTCCATATTCGATGGGCAAACTCTCGACGGCTGGCGGCCGTTAAGACCTAACGCCGGCGGAATGTGGACGGTTGAGGACGGGTCTATTGTCGGCGGGCAGGGCGAGAGCGCCGGCGGAGGACTGCTGGTGACCGACAGGATCTACAAAAACTACGAACTGTACGGCGAAGTATACACCACCTGGCCGCTGGACACCGGCTTTTTCCTGCGCATTCTCCCCGATCGCCGTCACTACCAGATCACGATCGACTACCGTCCCACCGGCGAGATCGGCGCGGTCTACGGTCCGTTCCCCGGCGGCGGGGGCGGTTATTTCCAGCACTGCCCGCTGGGCCTGAGCCACTGGAACCCCCACGAGTACAACAAGGTGCTGGTGCGGATCGAGAACAACCCGCCGCGGATCCGGGTCTGGGTCAACGGGGACAAGATCAACGACTACCAGGACCTCTACTACGACAACCAGCCCGCCTTCCCCGACAGCGGCCACGTGGGTATCCAGGTCCACGCCGGCGAGAGCTGGGGCCAGGGCAGCAAGGTGGCGTTCAAGAACCTGATGATCAAGGAGTTGAAGTAAACGCTAATATATTGACCGAGGTTGCTACACAGTTGTTTATATATTAAATGCTTAGGTTTTAAAATGACAGCGGGCAATTATATGAGATGCGCTTGCGGTAGTGGTAAATTGTATAGTCAATGCTGTGGAAATTTGACAGCCGCGGCGTTCGCGCATGCTGATGCGAATGTAACCGGAAATTTTAATAATTATCTGCACGATGCATTACGCAGAGCATCTAGACATAATGTATCAAAGACACTAAAAGAAAGGGCTATACTAACTTATGAAGCAATTGGTGATATTTTTAAAATAAATAAAGGTAAAACATGGGATGAATTTAGACGCGATATAAGTGATGATCAAATAAAAGCATTCTATTGTAACATTGCTAAGTTTTGGCCTTCCGATACAGATTTAAACGATCTACTACCGAATCCTTCTAACAATTTAAGAGCGCTTTATGTCGGACTACATGATCCAAGAGTTTTAATACAAAACATAAAACGTTATTCTTTATATACGGATGAAATCATTGTAGTAAACCCATTCTTAAATCCCTGGGCTATGCAACCTGATTACAATCCTATCACAGCCCCTTCACAGCACAAACTACAGACTATTAAAAATGTCGCTCTTTTCATGCAGCTATATGATTGGATAGATAACGATATTGTTCTAATGATACCTGATCCAGGTGATTTAAATCCTACACTTAGAACCCAAATGTGGGACTTAGCGATGCAAAGATGGACCAATGAAAAACTGAAATTGACCAAGGAAGATAAGGATTATTTTCTATCATTGGCAGAAATAGATACTAGAAATATGATGTACAACTTACCCAAAAAACAGTTTGTTTCAATGTTGCGTAAATATAATCCACAAATCACAGATTCAGAAATTGATGATGCATTAAGGTACGCAGAAAATATGAAAAAAAACGATCCATTTGCTCCATTGCACGATGTGTTAATTGAATCAGAGGATGGACAACTAACCACTCTGAGTACTGGGCTGAATCTGGAAATGGGCTTTTATGTTGCCCAATTGACCGGCTCGTATCTTTTTACAGATGTACCTTTTAGGTGGAAAGAAATATTATCTACTATTCATCATTCGCCAGAGGATACAGTTTCAAAACATTGGAGCCCATTAACAAAATCATTCCAAGAATTGCAGTTTAAATTTTTAGATAATGTAGATAACCAATTTGCTTGCCGTATACGGGAGCAAGGTAGACTCGAGCAATTCAGGAATTTATTAAGAAAGATCTGGACTGAAATTGGTGGTTCAACAGATCCCGAAAAATCGCACAATTTAGCTAGAGATTTTGCAGATGAGATTCAAGATGAATATAAGCATGCAAAAGCTGAATGGGATAAAATTGATCAAGAATTGATTAAATGGTTGGGTAGTGGTGCAGCAGTTGCTGCATTTTCACCGCTAGTTTCGGGAACCATAACACCAGCAATACCACTTGTAGGTTTTACAATTCACGCAGTAACGCAGCTTCTTATAACTAACAAAAAAAGGCGTGGTTTTAAGGATTCAGTTCCTTTGTCCGTATTTCTTGAATTAGATAGAAAATAATCGTTTCTTTTCTTTCCTCATGTAATCAATGTCTCACGCCTTGAGGAAAATCCTCTTGCGGTAGAGGAAATAGAGGAACAGCCACTTGACCGCGAACACGCAGGCCACGTAGAACAGCGGCTGGTACGGCCCCAGCCCGGCGATGAACCCGTGGACGAAAATGTCCGCGATCACACCGAAATCGAACAGCCGCTGGGCCAGGTAGATGGTCAGCGGGTTGAGTCCGATCACCACGAAGCCGAACGCCCAGCGCTGATAGCCTTTCATGTCGATTACCCAGTAGAACGCTGCCAGCAGGACGCAGCTCCAGCCCCCGGCATAGAGCGCGTACGAGCTGGTCCAGAGGGGTTTGTTGATCGGGAAGGCCAAATCCCAAAGCAACGCAACAAACAGCGCCGCCGCTCCGCCGACCACGAGGCCCCGCACCAGCACGCCGTCGGACCGTCCCGAGCGCAGCCAGTGGCCGGCCAGTACGCCGAGCATGGTCGAGCCGGTCGCTGAGAGATAGCTCAGGATGCCCAGGTAATCGCCGCCGCCGTAGTCGTTCCACTTGCCGGGCAGCAGCAGGCGGTCGACATAGCCGGCCAGGTTGCCCGCGGGAGTCAGCACCCCGGCCCCGTGACCCGGCACCGGCACCAGCGCCATCAGCGCCCAGTAGAGCAGCAGCAGCGCGGCAGTGATAACCGCCTGGGTCCGGACGCCGGCGTTGAACATGATCAGCGAGGTGAACAGGTAGCAGTAGGCGATCCTGAGCAGCACGCCGGCGTGGCGCAGCTGGCCGAACTGGAAATCGAGCAGGCCGTTGTAAATATAGCCCATCGCCAGCAGGATCAGGAAGCGCCTGAAAACGTGACCGTAGAGTTCTCGACGGTTGTCGCCGCGCTGCAGCCGCTTGCCGGTCGAGTAGGTCATGCTCACCCCGACAATGAACAGGAACAGCGGGAATATCAGGTCGTAGAACGTGAACCCGTGCCAGTCGGTGTGCTCCACCTGGCGATGCAGGAACGCGGTCAGCGGAGTGTCGAACGTGTCGTCGAGGGTGCGGAAGAAAATATCGCCGCCGATAATCCAGAACATGTCGAACCCGCGCAGCGCGTCAATCGACACAACTCGTCCCCGGGGAACGCGGTCCAATCCTGGTTCAGCCATAAAATTTCTCTCCAACCATCGATTCCGCGGAATCCCCCGCCCTGACCGGCGCTTCTCGCGTTACAGGCCGGATTAATATAACCCTTGCAACTGCGGGACAAAATGATTAATCTGATGCGTTAGATATCGCGGGGCTTTCGGCTTTTCACGCTTGATCGCCTGAAATTAAGAAAACCCCGCCCTGACGTTTTATTTTGGTCCCGACTGCACTCCGTATCACCCGCGGAGCCGGAAAAGCTTTCTGCATCTGACACCGGCCCGGGAAGAAAGCAGCGAACAATGACCGTTCAGTCCAACGACATGCATTTATTTTACATCCCGGTGATGGGCACGGGCTTTTCTACCGAAACGCCCATGCGGGTGGCGCAGTACGGAATTACGTCGGTCATCTCCCTGGTGGACGACGTCCTGCTGGAGCAGATACGAAAACATCTTACCAACCAGGCCGGCGAACCCTACGAGCCGATCACCGACGAGGACAGCGACCCGCGGGCCAATCGCATTACCGCGTTCCTGAACATGGTCAACGCCCGGGTGCAGAAGCAGGTGGCGGAATTGAAAGCCGAGCCGTTTACCTCCGGCAGCCGGATAACCCGTTATTTCGAACTGCTGCCCGAAAACGACTCCAAGCGGCTGTACCACAGCATGCTGGCCGAGAAGGACCCGGATAAGAAAACGGGTCTGCAGGACAGGCTGCGCGAGATAGTGGCACCCGGCGCTATCGACGCCAACATCATGACCAAGGTCAACCGGACCAACTACCGGGGCAATAAGCCGCTGCCGCCGGAATACGCCGACGCCCTGGCGGCCCTGCGCGGGTTCGCCAACAGCGACTTGAATTCCTCTATCGTGTTTTCAGCCGGTCTCAACCAGCGGCTCTGCACCTATCTCACCAGTTTTGACGATTTTTTCCCGGACAACGGCGGCAATCTGAGGAAAAAAGTCGTCCTGAAGGTCAGCGATTTCCGCTCCGCTGGAATCCAGGGCAAGTTCCTGGCCCGCCGCGGAATCTGGGTGTCGGAGTTCAGGATGGAATCGGGATTGAATTGCGGCGGCCACGCGTTCCCCACCAATGGCAACATGATGGGCCCGATCCTGGAACAGTTCAAGCGGCACAGGAACGAGATGGTGGCAAACCTGTTCAAGGTTTACAACAAGGCCCTGGCTGGTTGCGGACGGCCGGTTTACGACAGCTGCCCGCCGGTCAAGTTTACCGCCCAGGGCGGGATCGGGACCAAGGATGAATTCGATCTGATGCTTGAGCACTACGAATTGAACGCAACCGGATGGGGAACGCCGTTCCTGCTCGTACCGGAAGTCACGAGCCTCGATCCGGTGCACCTGCAGAGAATCTGCGACGCCACTGAGGACGATGTTTTCCTGAGTAAAAGTTCGCCGCTGGGGATCCCGTTCTGGAATTTGCGCACCTCGGACAGCGAGGCGGCCCGTCTGCAGCGGATCGCCGAGGACAAACCCGGCAGCGCCTGCCCCAAAGGATACGCGGTTACCAACACCGAGTTCACCGATCTGCCGATCTGCATCGCGTCGCGAACCTATCAGAAAGCCAAACTGAAGAGTATCCACAGTAACGACGCCACCAGCGAACAACTACCGGTCATGCTTGACGACGTCCTGTCCAAGAGTTGTATCTGCCACGACCTCTCGGGCAGTATCAAGCTCAAGAACGGGATCGAGAGCGACGCCACGCCGGCGATCTGCTGCGGCCCGAATATCGCCTACTTCTCGAAAGTTACGACCCTGGAAAAGATGCTGGACCACATCTACGGCCGCGGAGAACAGCTTTTCAGCCCGGGCCGCCCCCACATGTTCGTCCAGGAGCTGCGGCTGTATGTCGATTACCTGCGCAAGGAACTGGAACGCTTCGCCCTGAACTTGTCCAGCCAGCCGAAATCCTATTTCGCCGAGTTCAAGAGCAACCTGCTCGAAGCGCTGGAATACTACCAGAGCCGGGCGGAAAAGCTGGTCAAGACCGACCTCGGCCCATTTCTCGACGACCTCAAAGCGATCTGCCACTCAATCGAACAGCTCAAACTCGAGCCTGTCACTTCCTGAAATTTTTGCCGGCAAAAGCGAGGGCTCACCCCGCCGGACCGGCCTCCGCGAACAACCCGTTAACCGAAATGCCGTTCCTCCGGCCGACCATACTACACAAACTTTAATACCCGAAAGCGCAGCCCGCCCGCCGTGGATCGCTGGCGCCGTGGTACATCCCGCTCTCCTCATCGAGCATGATCGCCTGGTAGCCGCCGAAGAAATTCAGGTAGCCGGCGGGATGAATATTATGCCCGCGGCTCTGGAGTTCGCGCACCACCGCAGGATCGATACCGAGTTCGGCCGCCAGCAGGCCGCCCTTGACCATTCTGGCCCCGGTGGGCTGGCTGCTGCCCGAGTGCCGCACCCGGGGCGCGTCACCCGCCTGCTGGATATCCATGCCGAAATCGATGATGTTGACCAGCACCTGGACCTGCCCCTGGGGCTGCATGTCGCCGCCCATCACTCCGAAAGACAGCCACGGCTTGCCGTCCCTGGTGACGAAGGAGGGGATAATCGTGTGGAACGGCCGTTTGTGCGGTTCCAGCCTGTTGGGGTGGTCGTCTTCCATGGCGAACAGCGCACCCCGGTTCTGCAGGGCGAAACCCAGGTCACCCGGAATATACCCGGAACCGAAACCCCAGTAGACGCTCTGGATGAAACTGATCATGTTGTGGTCCTTGTCGGCGACAGTCATGTAGATCGTGTCGCCGTGGCGGGGCGGCTCGCCGTACGGGTCGTCGACAGAGGCTTTCCGCGGGTCGATCAGCTTGCGGCGCTCGGCCGCGTACTCATCGCTGATCAACCCCTTCACCGGCACCTCGTGGAAATCCATGTCGGTGTAGAACCGGGCGCGGTCGGCAAATGCCAGTTTTTTGGCTTCGACAAACAGGTGGATGTAGTCGGCGCTGTTGTGGCCGAGCGAGGCGATATCGTAGCCCTCGAGGATATTCAGGATTTGCAGCGTAGCGATTCCCTGGCCGTTGGGCGGCAGCTCCCAGACATCGTAGCCCCGGTAGTTCGTGCTCACCGGCTCCACCCATTCGCCGCGGTGGTCGGCGAAATCTTTCATCGAAAACAGCCCGCCCTTGCGCCTGCTGAACTCGACAATCCGGCGGGCGATCTCACCCTTGTAGAACGCATCGCGGCCGCCCTCGGCGATCAGCCGGTAGGTAGCCGCCAGGGCCGGATTGCGGAACATATCTCCGTTGGCGTACGGCTGCCCGTCGCGCATGAACCGCTCCCGGAACTCCGCGTGGCGGGTGTAGGTGGTGTCCGGGTGTACCCAGCCGCGAAGGGGGACTCCCTGCTCGGCGTAACGGATCGATGGTTCAAGCAGTTCCTTGAGGCTCATCGTGCCGAACCGCTCCAGGAGCATCGCCCAGCCATCCACACAGCCCGGCACGGACCATGAGTAGGGGTGGTGGGTCGGCAGTATCTCGAACCCGGCCTGTCTCACTTTCTCCATGCTGATTTCGTATGGCGACCGTCCGCTGGCATTGAGGCCGTAGAGTTTCTGCGTGGCGTTGTCCCAGTAGATCACGAACAGGTCGCCGCCGATCCCGCAGCTCTGCGGCTCACTGAGCCCGATCATCGCGTTGGCCGCCACCGCCGCATCGATCGCGTTGCCGCCGCGCTTGAGAATCTCCAGTCCCACCTGCACCGCCAGCGGCTGGCTGGTGGCCACAATCCCGTTGGGCGCCGACACAATCGAGCGCGTGGGTCCGGAGATGAAACGTGCAGAGGGAAAATCCTGCTGGGCGGCCACTGTTCCGGCCGAAGTGATAAGAAATGCCAGGCTAAGCAGTGGAGAGAAAATGGTTGCCCGCTTCAGGCGCATGGGGTCCTCCTCGCTTGAATTATTAATAGAGCTGACAGCTTTGAAATCCATTATACGAGCCCCGTCATCGCTTGGCAACCGTATTCAAAGAAAAAAAAGTACGTTTGCTGCTGTTGACAAACAGGCTGCCTGCAATATATGATGATATCGTACTTTCCGATATCGTATCATTACACGGCTAAGGAGAATGAGATGTCTAAATCGACATTGGTCGCTGGTTTTGGCGCCAGCCAGCACGTAACGATGTCCAACCTGGGGGGAATCAACCACGAGGACAGTGTCAGTCCTCCGGCCGAGGGCGGCAACTGTATCAACTGGGTCGCAGGACATATCCTGGCCAGCCGCAACAGCATTCTCAAGCTTTTGGGAGGCCGGGGATTTTTGAGCGAAGAGGAATGCGCTCCCTACCAGCGCGGCTCAAAACAGCTTCAGCCCGGTGACGACTGCGTGCCGATGGACCGGTTGCTCGATGGGCTTCAGCAAACTGGGAATGAAATCATTCAGCGGCTGCAGGGGATTAGCGAAGAGGAGTTGGACAAAGAATTTGAAGTGCCGAATTTCCCGGTTAAATTCGATGAGCCCACTGTCGCCGCTCACATTTTCCTGTTATTTTACCATGAGGGCTACCACACCGGCCAGCTAGGGCTGGGCCGCCGTGTGTTGGGCAAAGAAGCCGCGATCAAGTAACGGGGAGCACAAGGTGGCCATTCGAAAGCTGAGGATCCTTTCGCCGATTCACCGCGCGACGAGACAGATCCACCTCTATCTGGAGCATGAAGTCGGCTCGCACGGAGTCTCGAACAACGAGGGTCACCTGCTGACCTACCTGCTCAGCTACGAGCCATCCTCGATCGGCGAACTCTTGCGCGTGTTCGGCTTCAAACGCTCGACAATGACCTCGATGCTGGACCGCTTGGAGGAGGCCAAACTGCTTAAACGTTACACCTATGCGGAGGACCGCCGCTCCTGGCTGGTGGAGTTGACCGCCAGCGGCAGGACCAAGGCCGGGGATGTTCGTAAAATCGTGGACCGGTTCGAGCAGGAAGTTGTCGGCAAGGTAAGCTCCGAGGAGATGAAACATTTCCAGCGGGTAATCGATGCGGTCGGCGAGGTGACCGCTGTCGAAATCCACCGCCGGAACTGAACGGGCAGCCACTTGTTAAGGGAAGGTAACAAGTTTATTATAGCCGGGAGGACTTTGTTTCGAGTTTCCTCCTATCCCGCGGAGGGCATTTTATGCTCCAGACACTCCTGTTGGCCGCTTCGCTCGTTCTCGGCCAATCGCCGTTTCCAACACCGCAGGCTGCCGGCGAAAACGGCATGCGGCTGGCTGTCAGCCCTGCCGCGAGCACGCATTTTTACAGCCTGGGCGACACGGCGCGCTTTGCGGTCGAGATCGGCGGTAGCGGAGAAATGGAGCTGGAGTACTCGTTCAGCCACGGTAAGGCCGAGGTCTACGAGAGCGGCAGCAGGGCAGTCAAAGCCGGTGAAGTGGAACTTGCCTGCCCTATGACTCAACCCGGATTCCTCCGTCTCGACCTGACTCTTCGCTCCGGCGCCGATTCGCTGAGAGCCGCCGAGGCGGTCGGGTTCGATCCGCTGCATATCCGTCCCACCGGCCGCCTTCCCGATGATTTCGCGCGGTTCTGGGACCATGGCCTGGCCGAGCTGCTGCGGGTGGACCCCGATCCCCGGGTAAATTATCTCTCCGGGCGGGACAGCAATGGCGTGCGCCGCTACCAGGTCAGCCTGGCTAATATCGAGGGATCTAGAATTTACGGCTGGCTGAGCGTACCGCCGGGCGAGGGCCCGTTCCCCGGGCTGGTCTATATCCCCGGTGCGCCGGGCGGCGTAAGGGAGTTCTACACCCCGTTCCAACAGGGATATGCCGAGGCCGGCATCATTGTACTCGCAATCAATATTCACGGCGTTCCGCTGGGTCTGCCAGACGAGGTCTACCAGGATTACCACGATCGCCGCCAACTTGGTTACGCACCGCTAGCCGGTGTTGATGACAAGTACCGCTACTACTATCGCCGGGTAGTTCTGAGCGGAGTACGGGCAATCGATTACCTCCACAGCCGTCACGATATCGACACTACCCGGATCGCTGTCGCCGGGGGCAGCCAGGGCGGAGGCTTGAGCCTGCTGGTGACGTCGATTGACAAGCGGGTTGACGCACTGGTTCTTCATGTCCCGGCCATGTGCGACCAGTTCGGAATCCTCCACGGCCGCCCTACCGGCTGGCCCCACCTTCTGCGCCGTTCCAACAGCTCCGCGACACGTACAACCGCCGCCTGTTTCGATGGAGCCCTGGCCGCAGCCAGGATTACCTGCCCGACCGTTGTCGGTGTCAGCCTGCTTGACGAGGCCTGCCCGCCCACCACAGTTTATGCGATGTACAACAACCTCTCCGGTCCTAAAGAGATAATCCCGCATCCGGGAGTGCATCACCCCGGAAGTTTCATCCCGGAGAGGTACACTGAACTGATCGGAAAATTACAATCCATGTTTAGTATAAAAGATTAGGTACCAAGAGGACTTTTGACCTTCTAGCGGGCCGGGCCGGCATGGTTATTGCGAGATTCCCGTGGACAGAAATTCCGCCGGTGGTGTTTTAGCAATAACCATGCCGGCCCGGCCACTACCCTTAACCAGAAAATCCTTATTATGGCTCTTAAGCAGAGCAAGCCCTGCGAATCTGTGCTGGACGCTTTCCACGAAACTCCGCTGGTGGAACTCTCGCGGGTCGGGTCCGGACTGGATGGCAGAATTCTGGCCAAGCTCGAGTATTTCAGCCCCGGACTCAGCAAGAAAGACCGGATAGCCCTGCAGATGGTCGAGGATGCCGAACGAAGCGGAGCCCTGCGACCCGGCCAGACAGTTGTGGAATTGACCAGTGGCAATACCGGAACCGGCCTGGCGATTGTCTGCGCGGTCAAGGGATACCCGTTCGTTGCGGTAATGAGCCGGGGGAACAGTAAGGAGCGTGCGGGAATGATGGCTGCCTTGGGAGCCGAGGTTGTTCTGGTCGAGCTTTCAGAGGGAGCTGTGATCGGTCAGGTCTCCGGCGAGTCGTTGAAGAAAGTTGAGGATGAGACTCAACGCATTGTTCGCGAGCGCAATGCTTTCCGGGCTGATCAGTTCAATCTGGAAGCAAACCGCAAGGCACATTATCTTCATACCGGTCCGGAAATTATCCGCCAAAGCGGCGGCATGGTGACGGCGTTCTGCGATTTCGCCGGAACCGGTGGCAGCTTTGCCGGGATCGCGAAGGCGCTCCGGGAGCATAATCCGGAGATAATGTGTTTTCTTGTTGAACCTGAAAGCGTTGCAGTCCTCGCCGGCAGGCCAGTGGAATGCGGCGAGCACAAAATCCAGGGTGGCGGTTATGCGATGACTGACTTGCGAATGCTCGAGGGTATTGAAGCCGACGGGTTCGTTCAGGTTGAAGATAAGGCTGCTATCCACTGGGCGAGGAAGCTGGCCGCCGAGGAAGGTATTTTCGGCGGTTTCAGCTCGGGGGCCAACCTGGCCGCTGCGGTGCAGCTTCTCCAGGGACCCTGCCGAGGTGGGACGGTTGCAATCCTTGTTTGTGACTCCGGATTGAAATATCTCAGTACCGATCTATGGACACCACCTGCATGATCACTATATTACTTTTTATACTATAATAACTAACGATATTTCCCTGTCTTCTCTCCTGCTATAATTTTTCTACCCAATCCGGTCTTTGTGACCGATTTCTTTTTTTGCCGGAGAGGTCCAGATGCGAGTTCTTACAACCATACTGATACTTTTAGTAATCCCGCAGGCTTGCCAGCGCCAGAACACTTCCCCAAATACCCCGGGCAAATCTCAACGGGATGTTATCACTGAAAAATATCCGGATGCCATTATGCCCGGCGAACTTCGGCTGACTCCCACCTGGCACGCGGTAGGTATCGAGATTCCGTTCAGCGGAGACGCCAACTGCAATTCTGAGGGAAGAGTCTACTGGCGCAAGTCACCCGATGGAGCGTGGCGCAATGGCATTGACCTTACGTTTAACCACAAACTCGGCCTGGCCTGGAGCAGTGTCTATCCTTTGGAACCGGGCGACAGTATTATACTCAAAGTTGAGTTCCGCGACCCGGCCCATGACAGCAAGGGTGTACTTGAAGGAACAGCCGCCACGCTTCGCATGAATTTGCAGCCATCGGGCGGCAGGACTTATTACGTCTCACCAAACGGGAGAGACACTAACCGTGGCGGCAGGAGGAAACCTTTCCGCACTCTTGCCGCTGCCGCCGACAGCGCCCGTCCGGGCGATATTGTTGTTGTCCGGGGGGGAGTGTACCGTGAAGGCAGCCTGTTCGCGGGGATTGCCGGCTCTCCTGATGCTCCGATAGTATTCCGGGCCGCTGATGGAGAACGGCCCGTGCTTGACAGCTCGATTGAACTCCCAAAGGACCACCATGGCTGGCGGCATCACGAGGGACAAATTTACGCTGCGCAGCTTCCGTTCGACTGGCCGGAGGTCGCCTCGGTTGCGGGTGACGGTCTCGGCTACGGCTATGTCGCCCAGGACGGCAAGCGAATGTTCTACTATAAAAGCCTGGCTGCCCTGGTCGATGACAGCTTGAACGCACCACGTGCATTCTACTGCGACACTACCGCGAGAGTGCTGTATGTCCGCACCGGCCTGGTCGATCAACCATGGCGGCACGCTTACCGGATTGCGGGCGGTCGTTATGGAATTCTTTTCGAGGGCAGCCGGTACGTCATTGTCCAGGGTTTTGAGATTGCCTATTACGGCGAGGCGGCGGTGGCGTTCAAGCGCGGCGCAACTGGCAACGTGCTGATCGACTGCGAGCTCCACAATGTGCCCTGGGGTGTGCTGCTGAAGGATGTCGAAACGAGCGGCAACGCGGTCTGGCGCTGCACCATACGGGAACCGGGCCTGACCGAAATTCCCTGGTCCTCTGTCAAGGCCAGCGGCTATCCGCGGCAGGGAATCATGTGCAGCTACGCAGGTTGGGGCAACAGTTTCTGCTACAATGAGATCGACGGATTTTTTGATGGCATAGTGCCACTTAGCTGGAAACGGCCCGATGATCTCCGTCTCCACCGCGACACCGACATTATGTATAACGTTATATATAACCTCGGCGACGATGCTCTCGAACTCGACGGGGGCGGGGTTAACATGCGCGTCCACGGTAATGTGATCCGCAACGCCCTCACTGCCGTCAGTCTGGCTCCGATCGAAAGGGGACCGGTGTATGTCACCCGTAACGAAGCCACCTACATGAGCATGATGTTCAAATTAAACGTGGGTGGCTGCACTAGCTACGGACCGGCGTATGTCTGGCACAATTCCGGCTACGGGCTTAATTCCGGTAACGGCATTGCTATGATCGGGCTGACCGCGGAGCAATACAGCGGCGTGCCGTGCACGAACAAACATTTCGCCAACAACGCTATTATCGGTAACGTCAGGGCTGTGCGCAACGGTGCGGACGGCAACTTCCTGGACTATAACGCTTACTGGCTTGTCGATGGCAGCAGGCAGGGATCTTTCCAGTGGGAGGGTGAACTTTACCGATCTATCGACCAGTTCGCCGCAAGCACGGGACAGGAAACCCACGGGGTCTACGCCAACCCGCTGTTCTCCTCCACTCCCGGACTGGGGCAAATCCCATGGAAAGGTTATCTGGACGATCAGATCGGTAACTATCCGCTGCAGAATGATCCTCACGACGGCGATTTCAGCCTTCAGCCGGGCAGTCCGCTGATCGATGCCGGAGTTCTTATCAGGGGAGTCAACGACAATTACTCAAGCGGCGCGCCCGATATCGGAGCGCTGGAATTTGAACGGGATAATTAAGTGTATTATTTTATATAGGTACAGCTTAATGAAAGGGAAATGCGTTCCCGGTTCGATATTGTATTTATTTATATACTCAGTCACCCTGACCGCCGCCGAAATAGAAATCCGGGGGCCGGCGGCCGGGGTGAACAGTTTCTGGCAGGCCGGGCATACTCTGGCCGAACATGGAGTCAACGCGGTGTTTGTCGGCAGCTACGGGATAAATGATGGGCTGATCGAAAAGGCCGGCCCGGAAGGAGCAAAAGTATTCAGCGAGTTCGCCACTCTTAACGGCGGACGGTACCTCAAAGAACACCCCGGGGCCTGGCCGATCGTGCCGGGCGCCGATTTCGCCACCAGCCTGATCGCCATAGCCTGCGGCTCCCAGCCTGCTCGGCCGGGTGACAATCATCAGACGGGGCATCAGCACTTTAACTCCCACCCCGGCTAATCCCAGACCGGCCAGGACGCCGGTCACCAATCAACTCACCGTCAGTTATACGGACAGGAGCCCGATGCGCAGGAACCGTCGCCGCACGTGGGCGGCGGAGCGCTGCTCTTGCCGACTCCGTGGGCGCTCATCATCCGCTCCATCCCCTTGCCGCACCCCGGGCATTTATGCTTCTCTGTCTCTGTTGAAGACTGCAGGACCTCGATCTGCTTCCCGCACGACTTGCACTGGTACTCGTAGATCGGCATGCTCGTTTCTCCTTGATCGGTTAATACGTCACAAGTTGGTTCCCTTGTTTTCAGCGATAATAAGCAAAGGCCGTGCCGCTATGTTTCCTGAGCGGATAATACCTGTAAACAGGGCACCTGCCTGGATCGGTATTTTTCTGCCTGCTGAGGTTAACGCCAGATCACGTGTTAATTTAACGCTAAGTTTAACACTGCGTAAACATATTTCCCAGCAAAGAAAAAGGCCGCTCCTATGGAACGGCCCTTGAAAATCTGCCTGCTTTCCCGTCAACCTTTATCCTTTCAGTTGGATTTTCACCCCGCACTTGATACAGGAAGTATGCTTTGAGCCGGCCTCGTACTTAACCACCGCCTGGCAGCGCGGGCAACGGGCAAACTGGAACGGCTTCAAACTATCTGTTTTCACGGGAGTACCTCCTGTTGATTTTCCCCCTGAAATTGTTCTCTTTCTGATGAGTGAGCCGATTTTACCAGAAAATCCGCTTTTTTTCAAGCTGAAACTTAACGTGCTCTTTTTTAGTGACTTACGCAATTGCTATCGGCAGGCCGAGGGAGCAACTTTACCTCTTACAAAAGAGAAAGGGGCCAACCCTCGGTAAGGATCAGCCCCTTCCACGCGCGCCGGTTTTATGACTGAAAGTCAAGGGTTACCGGCAAACCCCTGATATCGTTCCGATCTTACCAGACAATCAGTTAGACTGTCAACTGAAATATTATATTCAATGACCGGGTTGAAAGGCGGGGCGGCATATTTATTGCAAAACCGGCGGACGGAGGGAGTTTGGGGCAGGGAGGGAAAAGCAATAAATATGCCGCCCCGCCCGTTTTCCCGCCTATGATAAATCAGAAAGTCCTTATTGTTGTTCTCTTTACGCTCCTTGAAGCTCGCCTGCAACCTCCAGCGCTGTCGCGACTACCAGTTCGCCGGTTCCGGGGGCCAACTGGCTTCCGCGGCCCGGCTCGTAACCCCCTTCCTCGTACGACTCCCGGTGGCAGATATAACCGATCGTATCGTTGGCCAGGCTGACCACGAACAATTTGTCCACCCCTGAGCGCCTTTTGATTTCCAGGCCCAGCTCTACCAGCACCTCGCCCGGCAGGCCGATAAGTATACAGTCTCCAAGACGGATACCCTGAACCTCGACGGTAATGGCGGACTGGCCTGGCGGGGGACGGTGGTTGGCGTCCTTATCGTGCTCCCTTTTCAGCGATAGGGTTACTTGCCTGCTTGTTGCCGCCAGGGCCGCCTTCTCGCTGGTCTCGATCCGCTGCAGCACTCTCAGCGATTCTCCGCCCAGGGCGCGTCCCACACGCCCGCGGCACAGGCGGCCCCGCTCGCGGGGATTGATATTGCCCGACGTCCCCAGGGTGAACAGGCACACTCCACCCTCACCAGACTCGACAATCCCTGAGCTGATTCCCGGGTAATCCGCCGAAATATGATAGAACCACGGATCGTAGCTCCCGCCCGCCACCGGATGGCAGGCGTAGTTGACCACCGAGCCCAGCAGGTTGCTGTCCAGGTCCTCGACTCTGACCACTCCCACTTCCGGGTCCACCGGACCGAATATCAGTCCGCTGGAGTTCGGCGGCAGGCGCCAGGTCATTACCGCCTTGCCGTCGCTGTCCAGGGGACGGCGGTTGTAGATCTGCTCCGGAAGCGACCCGCTGTCCGCGCCCAGTCTTGCGGGTTGAGTGCCCGTAGACGCTCGCTCCACGCATTCGGCCAGCGCAACCTCGAGTTTTCTTACGTAGTCCGGATTCCCGCCCCCGTCAAACTCATACTCCCGCACCGCCGGCCCGAAATGGGTATGCGTCGCGGTGATCATCAGGCAGTCCGGGGCAATTCCGCAGCTTTCTCGCACCCTCCCCCTCACTCTGGCAACCACGTCCCCCGGTACGCCGATCAGGTCTGTAGCCAGCAGCGCCACTTTGATATCTCCGGATTCCAGAACCAGCGCGCGGGCGTACAGCGGGTCCTCCATACCATCGGCGGGCTTGGTCCGTGACGCCCACCCCGAAAGCCAGCATCCGGCCTCGGGCGTAATATCCACTCTGGCGCGGCCGGCACGCAAACCGGACTGCTTCATTTCAGCGCTTGCATGGCTTGCCGCCAGAGCCGCTACTCCCGCGCCGGCTAACGCCGCAAATTCTCTTCGCCGCATAACTTTCCTCCCGGTCGTATCTATCCAATCACACAATCGTTTAGTAAATCATAAGCCGAATTTCACGCCACAGCAAGAATTCGGCTGCGTTACCATTTTGCGTTGAATCTTACGAAGGTTTGCCCTAACTTTAGCAAAGCCCGCCCGCGGGCTTCTTCCAGACCATAAAAGTTACTTTTCCTGCCCATCATCACCAGGGGGACACTGTGTCCGGCAAGATCAAACGCAGAGAATTCATGGGCCTCTCGACAGCGGCGCTGGCCGCGATCGCTCTGCCAGATATCATCCGCGCGGCCGCTGGCGGCAGGGACCGGCCTAATATCCTCTGGATCAGCTGCGAGGATATGAGCCGCGAACTCGGCTGCTACGGTTACGAAAATATCCGCACCCCCATTATCGACCGGCTGGCCGCCCAGGGCCTGAAATACACCAATGCTTATACGGTTGCGCCTGTCTGTGCCCCCAACCGCTCCGGGATAATCACGGCCATGTACCCCAACAGTATCGGCAGCAGCCACATGCGCACCAGTGTCAAGGAATACCAGTGTGTGCCGCCGCCCTACGTCCACTGCTTCACCGAGTATCTTCGCGCCGCCGGCTATTTCTGCACCAACAACTCCAAAACCGACTACCAGTTCGCCCCGCCTCTCACCGCCTGGGACCGCCAGGGCAACCGTCACGATGACTGGGCCGGGAGAGCCGAGGGCCAGCCGTTTTTCAGCGTCATCAACTTCACGATTACCCACGAAAGCCAGATCCGCGTCCCGTTGGAAAAGGACCCGGTCAAAGACCCGGCTACGGTCGAACTGCCCCCCTATTACCCGGACACGCCGCTGGTCCGCCGTGACATGGCCCGTTACCTGGACAATATCGAAACCATGGACAGCCAGGTGGGCGAGGTCCTGGACCGTCTGGAGCGCGACGGTCTGGCCGGCAGCACGATAGTCATCTTCTGGAGCGACCACGGCCGCGGCCTGCCCCGCGGTAAGCGCTGGGTCTACGATTCCGGGATCCAGATTCCCCTGATAGTCCGCTGGCCCGGCATGGTCGAGCCCGGCACCGAAAGTGATGAGCTGGTCTGCTCGATCGATTTCGGCCCCACCGCGCTGAGCATGGCCGGGGTCGAAATCCCGGCGCATATGCAGGGACAGGCGTTCCTGGGCGGACAGAAAGCCGGCCCACGCGATTACGTGTTCGCTTTCCGTGACCGGATGGACGAGACCTACGACATGATCCGCGCCGTGCGCGACAAGCGCTTCAAGTATATCCGCAACTACCACCCGGAGAAACCCTACGCCCAGCGGATCGAGTACATGGACTTGATGCCCACTATGCAGGAGTGGCGGCGGCTGGCGGCCGAGGGCAAACTGGTGGGTCCGCAGAAACTGTTTTTCGCCGACACTAAGCCCGTCCACGAGCTCTACGACTGCGACAAGGACCCCCACGAGATCGACAACCTGGCCTACGACCCGGCCTGCGCCGGGGTGCTCGCCAGGATGCAGGCTGCGATGGACGAGTGGATCGAGGAGATCGATGATGTCGGCTTTATCACCGAGGACCAGTTGATTGAGCGCTTCTGGCCCGGGCGTGTCCAGCCGGTTACCCGGCCGCCGAGGATCGTTCCCGACGGAGGCAGTCTTCGCCGGGCCGTGCTGGTCGGCATGGCCAGCCCCACCGACGGCGCCTCGATTGCCTGGACCAGCGAGGAGGGCGAGGACGTGCACTGGAACCTTTACTCCGGCCCCCTCCGGCTGACCTCGTCCGCCATTATCCGCGCCAGGGCGATCAGGATCGGCTACACCGAGAGCGAGGAAGTCCGGGCCAGTTTCCGAGTGGACTGAACAGGGAGGGAAAAATAATGGCAAACAAACTGAGCGATTTAGCAAAAGCGATAGACCACTCGCTGCTGCACCCCACCCTGACCGACAGGGAGCTGCGCGAGGGCTGCGAGTTCGCCCGCGACAACCGCCTGGCCGCGGTGAGTATCAAGCCCTATGCGGTGGCGATGGCCGCCGGGATCCTGGCCGGCTCGGGGGTGGCCCCCGGCGCGGTGGTGGGCTTTCCCCACGGCAACAGCCGGATTTCGGTCAAGGTCCACGAGGCGACCGTGGCGATCGACGACGGTGCGACCGAGCTGGATGCGGTGGTCAATATCGGCAAGGTACTGGGCGGGGACTGGGAGTACGTGGCCGATGAGATCGGGGCGCTCAACGAGGCGGCCGCTGCCAACGGCGCGCTGCTCAAGCTGATTTTCGAGAACGATTATCTGACCCGTGACTCGTTCAAGATCAGGCTCTGCGAGATTTGCAGCCGTGTTGGAGCTGCGTTTGTCAAAACCTCCACCGGCTACGGGTTTGCCAGGCAGCCCGACGGCTCCTACTCCTACCGCGGGGCCACGGAACACGACCTGAAGTTGATGCGCAAGCACAGCGCGCCGGGAGTCCGGCTCAAGGCCGCCGGGGGCGTGCGCACGCTGGACCAGTTGCTCAAAGTTCTGGAGCTGGGCGTTACGCGGGTGGGCCTCAGCGCCACCAAAGCGATACTTGATGAGGCACGGGAACGTGGGTGGGGGTAGGAGCTAGCCACCTGTGGTGTGCTGCTAGTGTAACATCTGTGATAAACAAACTAGCTTGTGTAACACATTGCCACATAGATGATACACAACTAGAATTGTGCAACACTCATGAATCACAAAATTTCTAGCTACATTTGAACCAACTCGATTAAATCTTTAAACATCAGTATCTCAGCTTGCCTGCCACGGCTTTCCCTCACGGTAACAAGAATTTTTTCTTTTTTCAAAGCATTCAATATACGCAGGGCGCTCTGTTTCTGGATTTGCGATCTGATTGCAAATCCAGTGGTCTGGAAGATAGGCCTTTCAAATAATGCATCTAACGTCTGTATGGCAAACTGAGACCGTGTAGCTTGTGATATACGATCTTTCATATCATTGTACAGTCCTACAATCTGCATGGCTTTATTTTTGTTTTCATGGGCCTGTTCTATAATCGCTCCAAGGAAAAAAGCAATCCACCCCTCCCAGTCTCGTTCACGAGAAATATTTTGCAGCCGGAAATAATATTCTTTTCTATTTGCTTCCAAATAATAACTTAAATAAAACATTGGTGTGCTTAATATACTCTTTTGAAATAAAAACAAAGGTATCAAAATTCTTCCTGCCCTCCCGTTGCCATCCAGGAAAGGATGTATCAATTCGAATTGAGCATGTAAAATAGCCAGTTGAACCAATGCATCCATCTCATCCTGATGAATGTATTTTTCTAAATTATCCATCAGTGGTAAAACTGCTTGTGGCTCCGGTGGAACGTAACTGGCATCTTCAATTTTACACCCAGGATTTCCAATCCAATTTTGTATCGTTCTTAATTTCCCACGTGCTTTATAATGTCCCCTTACATTCTGCAGTAACGCAGAATGTATCCTTTTTATTAAATTCAACGATAATGGCTTTGTCCTTAAGCTCCTAACTGCATCCTGCATTGCAACCCTGTAATTTAATACCTCATTGATATCTTCCTTCTTATCCTGAACTCTTTCAGGGTCAGCTTCGTATTCCAAAACTTCCTCAAATGTCGCCTGCGTGCCTTCAATTTTTGATGAAAGAACGGCCTCCTGGGTTTGTAATGGCGATAACAAAATATCTGTATTTACAATCCCTTGAATAATACCATCATATCTGGCAATTTCGGCATTTGCCTTGCCGATTAACTTGATCAAAGGTAACCAGTTAAGATCTTTTAACGGAAGATAAGCTGGTTGAAATGATTTCATTTTATCCTCTGAATTAGATATTCCCGATCAGTACTGTCCGGTTAAAATTTGAGGGACAGAGCTAATTGAGGTTGATTGGGTTTCAGTAATTTAAGTTTTTCGAA
>VRUH01000030.1 GCA_019456185.1 Candidatus Glassbacteria bacterium
CCTGGCGTTGGTCAGGAGATTGAGCACGACCTGCTCCAGTTGCGCACCATGACCCGAGACGCTCCGGCAACGCTCCGCCAACGCCGTCTCCACCTCGATCGACCTGAGCCGCAACTGTTGAGTTACAAGGCTGAGCGCGCCTTCCACAGCTTTCCTCGGGTCGAATGCCTGGGGTTTCTCCTCGGCAACGCGTCCGAAAATTCGCATGTGGTCGATGATCCCGACGGCGCGCTCGATCTGGGCGTTGATGCGGTCGAGTTTCCTCCGAAGGTATTCGCTACCAACATCGCCATCCTCGAGGCGTTCCAGGGTGCTGTCGGCGGCCATCCGAATGACGCTCAGGGGCTGGTTCAACTCATGCGCTATGCCCGTCGCCATTTCACCCAGGGTGGCGAGTTTGGAAGACTGAATGAGCTGTGCCTGGGTATGCCTGCGTTCGGTGATGTCGCGGGCGATCGCGAATACGGTTTTGCCTATTGCGGGCGTGGCTACCCATTCCAACCAGCGGTAGGAGCCGTCCTTGCATCGGTAGCGGTTCACGAATGCTTTTACTGGTTCGCCATTCCGTTGCCGCTCGATCACCTGCAGGGTGGTATCAACATCTTCTGGATGAATGAAATCCACGAAAGGTTTACCGACGAATTCACTATCTTGCCATCCCAGCATCTGTTTACAGACGGGGTTCACGCGCGTGAAATAGCCGTCGGTGTTCGCAACGCATATCAAGTCGCTTGAAACATTGAAAAAGAGTGTCAACTCCTCCTCCGCCCGTTCGCGCTCGGCGATTTCCCGAGAGAGGGCGATCCGTTTCGATCGGCCAACGTAGACGGCAAAGGAAAGCGAAATCAGCGTCACCAGTGCGAGGACCGCCGCGCCATATATTTTCCAAACTCGCCTCTGCTCGATGAGAACGACTTGTCGGCCCGACCATTTGTCTATGATCCTGTCGAACTCACCCGTCGACTTCAGTCGAACCAGCGCCTCGTCGATCTGCGTCAGGAGTTCTTGGTTTCCTTTCCTGACGGCCATCCGGGCGACAACCCTTTTCAGCGGTTCCGGCACTGCCACGATGCTCGAAATTCCGATCTCGCGAAGGGTGAAATAGCCGGTCCAGGTGTTGGCGATAACGGCGTCGACGCTCCCGCGCAGCAGTCTGCGAAACCCATCCTCGTAGTTGTCGATGAACACCACCACTGCCTGGGGATGGTCGCTTTCGACATACGTCTTCGGCCAACCCGCTGGTGTAATTCCGATGCGCCGCCCCGATAATTGCCGCGGGTCGAAACCGCCAACGTCGCCGGATCGGACGAACAACGAGAAACTGACCTCGAACGTCGGCTCCGAGAAGTCGTAAAGCTTCTCCCGTTGCTCGTTCTTGCCGAAAACGGTCAGGACGTCGCTGGTTCCGTCGAGGACGGATTTCTGGGCCTCCGACCACTTCATCCAACGAAGTTCGACGGGGCGACCAAGGACATCGCCAATCGCCTTCGCCAAGTCGGCGCTGGCACCGACGGGCTTGCCGTCCTCACGGAATTCATACGGGGGGTAATCGCGATCCCCGGCAAAGACGATGGGGCGATCCTCGGCGGCCCCGGCCTGCCCGAAAGGCGCGAGAAGCACGAAAGCCAGACAGAACGGACCCCTCTGCCAAATCGCCGCGAGTCTGGACCGAACGCTTCCCAGCATGGCCGCCCCCTTGGCGCGGTCTTGCCAAAAGAATAACACAAGACAGGGAACTTTTGCTGATAAGTTGAATGTCAGATCGGAAAACACCTTTCAGCGTTGGTTTTGGCCGCGGTCTAAGCGCACAATCCGTTGATCCGGATCGTTATCCAACGACGCGTCATTCCTCGTCCGCCTCGAGCAAACTCTTCAACTTTTTGCCGAGTTTGCGCAAACGAATCGGCTTCTTCATCGTCAACGTGGCGCCCGCCTCCTTGGCCTTGTTTAGATCGGTCGGCGAGTAGTGACCGGTGGTGGCGATGATCGGAACCCGCGGATCGATCTCGCGGATGCGGCGGATCACTTCGTAGCCGTCGACGCGCGGCATCCTGATGTCGGTGATGACCAGGTCCGCGGGCGCCGCCTCGAACTTCTCGAGAGCCTCGACACCATCCACCGCCGCCTCGACCTCGTAGCCCTTGCCCTGGATGTATTCGGCGATTTCCGCTCGAATATCCGTCTCGTCGTCCACCACCAGGATTTTCCGGGCCATGATTACCTCCCGCGACATTACTCGCCAGCGCGGCCCGAGCCCTTGGACTTCGGGCCGCTTTTCTTGTCGTCCTCCAGCGCCGGGAGGGTGACCGTGAACCGTGCCCCTCCGTCCGCGTTGGCGGCCTCTATCGTACCCCCCATGTCCCTGACGATGCCATAGCTGACGGACAGTCCAAGCCCGGTTCCCTGGCCGACCTCCTTGGTCGTGTAGAAGGGTTCGAAGATGCGCGGAATCACGTCTTCCGGGATGCCGCCGCCGGTGTCCTCCACGGTCAGCCTGAGCTTGTTCTCCGAACCCAGGTCCTCGACGCCGATGATGATTTTCCCCGCGTCAGCGGACGAGTCCCGGTTCGACCCGATCGCATCCCTGGCGTTGGTCAGGAGATTGAGCACGACCTGCTCCAGTTGCGCACCATGACCCGAGACGCTCCGGCAACGCTCCGGCAACGCCGTCTCCACCTCGATGGACCTGAGTCGTAACTGTTGACCCATGAGGCCGAGCGCGTTTTCCATGACTTCCCTGGGGTCGAATGCCTGGGGTTTCTCGTCGGCAACGCGTCCGAAAATTCGCATGTGGTCGATGATCCCGGCGGCGCGCTCGATCTGGGCGCTGATGCGGTCGAGTTTCCTCCGAAGGTATTCGCTACCGACATCGCCATCCTCAAGGCGTTCGAGGGTGCTGTCGGCGGCCATCCGAATGACGCTCAGTGGCTGGTTCAACTCATGCGCCATGCCCGTCGCCATCTCACCCAGGGTGGCGAGTTTGGAAGACTGAATGAGCTGTGCCTGGGTACGCCTGCGTTCGGTGATGTCCTCCTTGACCGCCAGGAAATGGGTGATGGTGCCGTCCGGCGCCGTGATGGGCGAGATGGAGGCGGCTTCCCAGTAAAGCTCGCCGTTCTTTTTCCTGTTGTGGAACTCGCCGCGCCACTCGCCGCCGGAGGTGATGGTCCGCCACAGCCGTTTGTATTCCTCGGGCGGCGTGTGCCCCGATTTCAGGATGCGGGGGTTCTTTCCGATGGCCTCTTCGGCGGCGTAGCCGGTGATCTGCTCGAACTTGGGGTTGACGTATTCGATGTTGCCCTCGGTGTCGGTGATGATTACCAAGGCCGGGCTCTGCTCCACCGCGCGCGACAGCTTGCGAAGCTCCTCCTCCGCCCGCTTGCGCTCGGTGATGTCCTGGATGATACCGACCATGCCCGTCACGCCACCGGCGTCATCGAGGATCAATTCCGCCTTCGAATAGCAGGCGCGGCAGGTCCCGTCGGGTCGGATCACTCGGTACTCGAACTCATACGGACGGCGGTTGGCAACCGCCTCCTCGACCGATTTCTTTACCGCGTCACGGTCCTCCGGATGAACCATTTCCAGAAACCGGGCGAAGCTGGGGCAGGGCGAGTCCGGGGCGAGTCCGAAAATCCGGAAGGTCTCGTCGGACCACATCCCTTCATCGGTGGTCGTATTCCACTCCCAACTGCCCAGGTTTCCTATCTGCTGAGACGCGGCGAGCACGGCCGCGCTTTCGCGCAACGCCTTATCTGCCCGCATGCGCTCGGTGATGTCGCGGACGGCCATCGCCCGCTGTTCCCGCCCCTTGTAGGCGATCTCGCGCGAGGACACTTCCATGGGGAAGGTAGAACCGTCCTTGCGGCGGCCGGCGGCCTCGTAGTATTCCGCCACCTGCCACATCAGCCTTTCGCGGACCATCTCCAGGGATTCCGGGGCCACCAGTTCGAGGACCCTGGTTCCCCGGAGTTCGTCCGCGGCGCAACCGAACATCTCGGCGAAACGCTCGTTGGCGTCGAGGATGACACCGCTGTCGTGGATCAAGAGGCCGTCGAAACTCGCATCGGCGAAGCCGCGCCAGCGTTCCTCGCTTTCGCGCAGCGCCGCCTCCGCCCGCCTGCGGTCGGTAATGTCGGTGAAGACAGAGCGGCTTTCGGTGATGTTCCCCTCGGCGTCCTTCACCGGCTCGACCGACAGGCCTATCCAGATGAGGTCGCCGTCCTTGCGCTTCATCTGGAGCTCGGCTCTCCGGATCGACTTTCCTCTCTGGAAATTCCGGTATACGAACTTGGCCTTGGCCAAGCCGTCCGACGTGTCGGCGAAGAGATCCGAGACGTTCATCCGTTTCAGGTCGTCTCGGTCGTAGCCGAGCAACCGAAGAGCCATGCGGTTGAACCTCAAAATCGATCCATCCACGGCGCTGACCGAGGCGTAGGCGACCGGCGCGTTCTCATAGAGATCGCGGTAGCGTTCCTCGCTCTCGCGTAGCGCATCTTCCGCCCGTCGACCTTTCCGGCGCGTCTTCGCCTCTAGCATTTCCCGTTTGATGGCGGGGATGAGGCGCGCGAGAGAGTCTTTCAAGACGAGATCGTGGGCGCCCGCTTTCATCAGGTCCGCGGCCCTTTCCTCGCCGACGGCGCCCGAGACGACGATGAAGGGAAGGTCCACGTCCAGTTCCCGAAGCAGCGCCAAGGCGGCGGGCGGACTGAACTTTGGCAATTTGTAATCGCACAGCACCACGTCCCAGGCCTTGTCCGCAAACGCGGCGCGCATGGCTTCGGCTGTTTCGACCCGTTCATGCACCGGATCGAAGCCGCCCCGGCGCAGATGGCGCACCAGAAGGCGGGCGTCGCCCTCCGAATCCTCGACAATCAAGACCTTGAGCGGCTTGGCCATCGACCCTCACCCGGTTTCCGGCGGTGGCTCGTTGAGAAGCAGCCAGTAGAGCCCCAATTGGTTCACCGCCGCGGAAAACGCCTCGAATTCCACGGGCTTGCGGACGTAGCTGTTGGCGCCCAGGTCGTAGCCCTGGATCATGTCCTCCTGCTCGTCCGACGAGGTCAGGATGACTACCGGCTGCAGCTTGGTCTGTTCGTCGGCCCGTACCCGCCGCAGCACTTCCAGTCCGTCGATCTTGGGCAGTTTGAGATCCAGGAGAACGACGGCGGGATTGCCGCCCTCGCGGTCCGCGTAAGGACCCGTTTTGAACAGATAATCGAGGGCCTCGGCGCCGTCGCGGACCACCGTGATCTCGTTGCTGACGTTGAATTTCTTGAGCGCCCGCAAGATGAGCGCTTCGTCGTCGGGATTGTCTTCGACTATCAGGATGGGTCCATCAGTCATATTAGGGGCCTCCTTGTTTCAAAGCGTAAAATACACCGTCGCCCCTTGCTCGACGCCGGACTCGGCCCAAACACTGCCGCCATGGCGCTTCACGACCCGCGCCACCGTCGCCAGGCCGATACCGGTTCCTCCGAACTCGGTGCTGGTATGCAGGCGCTGGAAAGGCTGGAACAGCTTGTCGGCATAGGCCATGTCGAAACCGGCCCCGTCGTCGCGCACGAAGTAAGCCGGTTCCCCGTCGTGGTTGGTGACGCCGAATTCGATTGTCGCGTGATCGTGCTTGGCGGTGAATTTCCAGGCGTTGCCGAGCAGGTTCTCGAGGACGATCCGCATCAGCCGCGCGTCGCCCTCGACAACCGCGCCCGGCGCGATGTCGAAGGTGATCCGGCGCTCCGGCGCGCTCTCCTGGAGTTTCGCCGCGACCGCTTGCGCCAGCTGGGACAGGTCGACCTCGCGGCGTTCGAGCTCGCCCCGGGTCACGCGGGACAGTTTCAGGAGGTCGTCGATCAGTTGCGCCATCTTCTGGCTCCCCGCCCGCACCCGTTGGAGATAGTCCCTGCCCTCGGCGTCGAGCTTGTCTCCATAATCTTCCAGCAGCGCATGGGAGAAGCCGTCCATGCTCCGAAGCGGCGCGCGAAGGTCGTGCGACACGGAATAGCTGAAGGTTTCCAGTTCCTGGTTGACGGCTCCGAGCTCCGCCGTCCGCTCGATCACCCGTTCTTCGAGTTCCACGTTCAGCTTGCGAATTTCCCCTTCTGCCCGCATGCGCTCGATGCTCTGTGCGAGTCTGGCGGCGATGTCGTCGATGAGGCTCCGCTCCTCCTTGAGGAACGGACCTTCGTCCAGTTCGGGTTTCTCTTCGAGGTAGAAGACCTCGACCGCGCCCGCCGGCTCCCCGCCGACGACGATGTCGCTGGCCTGCCTCCACATCGTCTCCTCTAAGTTTCCGGTGGTGAATTCGCGGCCATCCAAGGTGATCCGGGCGCAGGTGATTTCCGGGTAATGCCAAGCGGGAGGGAGAACCTCGACCACCGCCTGCAACGATTCCTCGAGGGAAATTCCCGGGCGATCGAAGATCTTCGAAAGAGAATAAAGGCCGGTCAGCTCCTTGAAGCGTTCGCCGAGATCGTGCGCGTGTTGCCGTAATGCTTCCTCCGCCTCGTCGCGCGAGACCATGGTCGATTTCAGCCTCTCGGCCATGGTGTCGAAGGACCGAGCGACCTGCGCCAACTCGTCCCGCCCGGGCACGTCGATCCTGTGTTCAAAGTCGCCGCGAGCCAGAGCCCGGATGCCCTGTTGGAGGCGGCCGATGGGCCTGACCACGCGCTGGGCGAAGATGAACCAGGTTCCCGCCAACACCGTCACCAGGCATACGCTGAGAACGAAACCCAGCCACTCCGTGCGACGCAGGTCTTGCTCCAGCTCCGCATCGGCATCCCGGGCCAGCTGTGAGGCCAGGGACACCGTCGACTGCGACGTCGTCAGAAGCTGCGCCACCAGCCGCTGCTCCAGTTCGCTCGACAGTTCGGCGGCACCCTCGTCCGCCCGCCGTGCTTCGAAGGCCCGCACCAGCCGCGGAAAAATTTCACTTGTCCTGAGATGATTGGCGCGCATGGTCACCAACGTCGCGCCGCTTCGCTCGCTCGCGAAGGCGGCATCGTCGAGCATCCGCCCCAGGGACTCATTGGCCCGCTGCCACTGGAATCGCGCGCGCGGCTCGTGCTGCAGCAGGTAGTCCCCCATCACCGTGGTGCGCTCGAATACGGTCCGTATGACGGCGTCCGCCGTATCGTGCTTCCTGAAGGCCTCTTCGACACCCTGGGAACTCACATAGTGTTCCCCGACAACCGCGACCGCGATCGCGGTCGAGATGACCGTTCCTATCATGAGGAGCGTCCGAATTCTCAGTGACCGAATCACCGTGATACCCCGGGTCTCACCGCGTCCAGGCCGCCGAAATCGATAGCATGAAAATAAAACTCCGTATCTAACGAATTATGGTTACCGCCTCAGGTTTCACCGACTCCAAAGCATCTATGTAAATATACTCTAAGTAATTTGGAACTTTTGTCTTGTCAGTAAGCTCATTACGTATTGCCCATCTTGCTTCGGATTCTATATTGATAAAAAAAGTTTGGTCGAGTGAAAGATTAAATGTAAAATCATCCCAATGTAATGCAACAACTTCTTTTATCAAATTTAATCTGTTAGCTATTATTTTTTGTGATTCTTCCTTATTGTTATTCAAAAAATCAGTGGCTTTATTAATTCCTCTTAAGAATCTTTCAAGAATTTCAGGATTTTCATTAGCAAAGTTTTTCATAGTTAAAAAATTAAAAGTTGTCTTATAAACCTTTCCACTAGGCAGCCTTATGGCCTTGTCTCCCAATAAATCTCTAGCAGTAGTTCCATGCGGCTCCCAAATAACTTGTGCATCTATATGGCCATTCTTTAATGCTTCTGGCAAGTCTGTTGGAGCAATATTAACCACCTCAACATCGCTAGGAGATATTGAATTATGAATCAAAAAAGTTTCTGTGAAAAATTGGCCTGTTGACCCCATCAAAGTACCTATTTTTTTTCCTTTTAGATCCTCAGCATTATTGATTCCGCTATCTTTATTAGCGATTACTTTAATATCTTCGTAAGCATAGGCAAAGGTACTAATAATAAAAAAGTCTTCTCTGACAAAGCTACTAAACATGATTGGAGTTGGGGCAGCTGCACTTATATCAATGCCTTCACCATTTAGCATAGCTATCAAACTTGCTTTTCCTGAATCAAACTCTTTAATAGTTAAATTTAGTCTTTCTTCCTCAAAATAACCCTTATTTTCTGCTACCCAAACTGCTGCTGGAAGAAAACTTTTTTCTACTCCAATTGTTACCTTTTCAAGAGACCTTGTATATTTTACGGGCTGTGTTTCGCTCCACCAGAAATAGCCGCCGACGACCAGTGCGGCGAGAACAACGACACCACCGAGCAAGGATGCAAGGCGAATTCCCGGGCGTACAAAATGTTTCATGGCAGGTCTCCTTCGGGCACCCGTGTCGACGCAAATGCCCGCAAATCGGAATAACGCGGATCACAACAAGCCATCTACCGAATTCCCCTAGACTGCGACAAATGGGAAGCAGCTTCGGTGACCTCCATCTGAATGCTTCTCGGCGACACACTTAGCGACTTCACATTCCTTGGGCCTTCCGCTCGAACCCGAGGTCCTTGAATCGGCCCTGCCCCGCCGCTTCCACCCGCACCCGCGGCAGATACAGCCTCACGCAGCCGCCCACGCCAAAGATGGCGGAAGTAGATCCCAAGAATCACCCCCTAAGGGCTACCAACAGCCAGTAGGACGACGTAATGAGCAGAGCAAAAGGATCCATGGCAACGTCCGCTTCCCCCGCTAGCGCCGGAATTTGAACCGACTCTTCCCAGAGAACAGTGGAATCGTGGCGACTTCATAGTACCATACTGCCCCCTTCTATGGAAAGAGTATCTGTCTCCACTACGCGATAGTTGGATGTTGGTGGTGTGAAACGTGTCCAAAAGACTCCTTTCGCCCGTTTTCCGTTCCGGTGAAATGATACTTAATTGTCTCTCCCACTCTCCGGTGTCAGGTTTTTCTCATGGCACGATTGGCGCGGGTGGTGGCGCCGGGCATTCCTCATCATGTGACCCCAATTAAGTATCATGTCACCGGAACTCCAGAAAATCTTGGGCTTGATTGATGATTTGCGACATAGACCCGCTCCGGCGTAGGCCGAGGAAATAGACGGCACGGTGAAAACGACAGGAAAGCTGCGTCTGAATTGCGGAAAATACGGTCAAATGGGCTTCCAGACGCGGTCAAACCGCCAAAATCATATCATCCGATGGTTGCTGGAAAATATGGCTACTCCTGAGGGTGCCATGATGGTACAATTTCCATTGATTTGGAGGCTATCTGGGGAATGTCGGCTTAGCGACATTGAGGTTGAGCGGCCCTAGACGGTGTGTGGGCCAAATACGTTGTTAGTCGATTTTTTTGACCACTGGAAAATGGAGAAAACATCATGACAAAGTCATTTACCTGCCGGGATGTTGGGGTCGACTGCGACTGGAAGACCAGTGCTGAAACCGAGGACGCGTTAATGGCTAATATTCAAGTTCACGCCGCCGAGGTCCATCCGACCATTGAATTAACTCCGGAACTCGTGGATACGATCCGCGCTGCGATCAAGGATGGATAGGTCACTGCAAGTGAATTGACGGTCGGGCCCACCAGCGATTTGCTGCCTATTCACACTTGCTATTTTCCCGACCAACTGGCCCAGGTTACATAGGCCCAAACGACTGCTTGTGACTAATTTTCCCCGCCCGGAGCCGCCCCTCGTTTGGTCAGCAATAGGACGTAGAGCCGACATCAATCTCCTGCCCCGTTTCAGGGATGCCGTTCAGTCAACGGATGGCATGGGTTGGGGGGTTCACGATGGCCTGCTTGACGCCCTTGAGGCGCATTTTCCCGGAGCATGGGGGAAATAACCATATACAAGGTGCCGCCGCAAACCGTCCTAGCCCTTGCATGACCACAGGTCGAAGTACTTGTAGGTGGCGGTTTTTTCGTAGTGTTCAACGAAAGTCTCGGCGGATTTTCCGAACAAGGGATGGTTGTCGTTATAGCTTTGCAGGCGGAAGGGCGGCTCGTCCTTGGGGATCAGCCAGTGGCGGGTCCGGCATGAGGAAAATTCCTCGATCAGGTGGGGAGTCACGTCGACGCCCACCGAACTGAGTTCCATGATCACATGGGAATCGACGATGACCGGTTGACCGGCGTAGGCCAGGACAGGCTTGACGAAGGTCAGGCGGTAGTTTTCGAATGACTGCCCGTAGCCCATCTGCACCGTTTCGCCCTGATAGCGCCTGGCGATCGCCATGACTTCCTCGGCCACCGTTTCCGCCTCCATCCTGTTCAGGTTGCGGTCCAGGCGCCGCTGCACCGGGATCGAGATCGCCAGCAGGACCGCCGGGATCAGCGCCAGCGCCGCCATCCGGGCCTTGGGCTTGTCTGCGAAGCCCCGTGAGAATCGCAGAACCGCGTCGACGGTGATGGGCGCCAGCGGCAGGAAATGATAAGGGCCGGCGGCGCTGAACGTGGCCGGATAGATGATGAAAAGAATGCTGCCGCACAGAGCGGCGAAATAGACGGCGTCCCGCCCGTCCACGTGGTTCCGTCCCCTGGCCAGAAGAGCGAAGAGAACAAGAAGGGGCGAAAGGTAGGGCAGCAGGTAGCGAAGGGCGACCCACAACAGGCTGATATCATTCGACCTTCCCGTGACCTGCCTGGCCAGGCCCGACACGTAATCGACCAGGGAAACCTGCTCCAGGGTAAAAGGCGCCAGGAAGACGACCAGCGAAAACAAAATGATGATGGCCAACTGGCGGATGTTCCGCCAGCCGCACAGATCGATCATCACCGGCAGGAAATAGATGAATGAGTGGACCCTGAAGTTGACCGCCAGCCCGATGCAGGCACCGATGATCAGATGGGGTGTCCACTTTCCGACGCTGTCGCGTGGAAGGTCCCTCGAGAAGATGGCCAGGGTGACCAGGAAGATGACGAACGGGTCCGGACGCACCCAAATGGTGTAGGGCGCGAACAGCAGCATGAAGGCGAGGAACATAAGCGTGCCGGCGCAGGCGTACGTGGGACCGAACCGCCGCCGCGCATACAGGAAAAAGAGCAACACCGCTCCCCCCGCCGCCAGTGAGTTGGCCAGCTTGCTGGCCGCGAGGGATCCGCCGGCAACGGCCAGGGCGCCGGCGTGGGTCAGGTAGATCATCGGCCCGTAATAGTTCCCGAAGATGGGCCACTCGCCGTGGCCTTGATACAGGGGGTGTCCCTCCAGCAGGCGCCAGGCGGCGATTCCCAGGTTGGGCTCGATGTGGTCGAAGAATCCTCCGACGCTTACATAGCGGACCATGGCGTAAGCCAGAAAGAACGCCGCCGTGGCCGCCGCCGCCGCCAGGGCGACGCCGAACGGGCCGAGTCTTTCCGTTGAAGGATGCACCATGTGAAATACCGGTGGCAGCACCTTACCCGGCGCTAGAGCATGTTTTGGCCATCTCCGTGGCGGCGGTGATCACGGCATCATGGTCCAGGCGGGCGACGCAAGGCCACATGCCGTTCTCCGCCGGCAGCGAGCATGCGCCGAGGCAGCCTTCGCAGGGCATGGTTTGATACAGGAAACGCACCTTGGGCGGAGTTAACGACGCGTCATATGGCACCATCTCGCCGACATAGGCGGCACTGGCGAGACACAGGGTAGGCGCCCCCACGACGCCGGCCAAATGCATGCAGGCGGTATCGACCGAGATCACCAGATCCGCCGCCCTGAGCCGCGCCACCAAATCGTGAAAATTCGAGCCATCGAACTCGACGTTGGCCATCGCCAGCAGCTCCTGGAATTCAGGATTGCGCTCAAGATCGGATGGCCCGCCGGTGATGACGATACGGCAGTCGCCCGGCAACTGCTCGACAATACGCCGGTACAGTTCAACCGGGCTCTGTTTTTCCTTAACCGCCGAGAATGGCTGGATAAGCACCAACGGCCCCGGCTCATTGGCCGCTGGCGGCAACCGGTTTTCAGCTATGCATGGCTCGGGCAACGGCGCTTTGGTTCCACTAAGCCAGTCGGCGAAGCGGTGCCAGCGCAACACCTTGTTCAGGTGTTTTCCGCCGCTGTCGAACAGGCGGTCATAAAGGCTCCGGTTGGCCTTCAGATCGGCGTCGTATTTGGCCCATGGGCGGGGCTCCATGGCCAATGTTTCCGGCGCTTCGCAGGCGGCAACCAGGGCTTCATCCAGGTGTGGGTGGCGCAGATAATCGGTATGGACGACCAGACGGGTGTTGGCGGCGAATAGGCGCTCGCAGACGCCGCACCTATATGAAAGATCCTTGCGCAAGCGTCCGAAGTCCACCGTTTCCACGCTCACTCGCCCCGGGAAAAGGAAGGCCATCTTGTCCGATCCCTTCCGCAACAGGACCGTCACCGCTTCGCCGTCGTTCGCCAAGGCCAGAAAGCGGGGCAACACCAGGGCGAAAAGAACGGTGTCGCCGAGGCCGCCGCTGGAAACCAATAATACGCCGTGAGGTTCGCCGGGGCGCTTGGAGGAGCGGCGCCTGAAAGCCTGATAGCGATCCTGCAGCTTGAACAGCTTCACTTAGCGACCTTTGGTATCAGTAGGCGGCATAGGATTTTTCTTCGATAATACGCGATCCGAGAAGCAGGTTTATTTCCTTCTTAAGCGCCGCACGTTTGTCGTTTGTCATGTAAACGGCGCGGGCCAGTTCGATGAAGGTGTCGCCGAAATCCTTATTGCGTTGGCAGTCGCGGATGTTGTCCTCGATCACCCAGAGTTTCTCGTTGACGCCCCTCAATTCCATGGTCAACCGGTCAAGCTCCTGGGATGGCTGGATTGCGGAATCGCGCGACGCGACAAGTGTTTCCCATTCGAAACGCACGTTTCTTATTTTCTCCTCGTCGTCCATGCGCTCCAGCTTGATCTCCAGGATGGTGATTTTGTCGATCAGTTCGCCCGGGGCGATTTCGACGGTTATGGTTTTCGGCACTTTAACTTTCTCCGTTTATCCATGGGGGTTGTCCATGGGGGGTGCCTTACGGTTCAGGCGCGGTCGAAATCATCCTCAATGCGCACGATGTCATCCTCGCCCGGATAATACCAAGGGGCACTGATAATGACCCATAGAGATCGCCTCGGCGTGCCGCCGGGTAGGAGGAAAGCCGCCGGCGATGCGGTGACATCGTCAAGGCTTTTCGACGCCCTCCGGCGGTACGCCGAGGCGACCGGAGGCGGCTTTCCAAGGCTTTCGGACAGCGTCGCGCGGCCCTTGTGATGGGCCGCCATCACGGCGGGCCACGCTCCTAGCCGAAAGCCTTGGAAAGCCGTCTCTATGGGTCATTATCAGTGCCCCTTGGTATAAGCTCCAGATTGCACTTCGATGATATGCAGCGGTTCCTTTCCGGGATTTTCCAGGCGGTGCTTGCCGCCGTGGAATACCGCTCCATGACCCGAGCAGCCGTCAGGACGATGGAGGCGTAAATATATGGAGCGGCGGGGCGAATTGAAACCGTTTTCCAGGCTCCGCCATTGCGCCAGCCGCCCTTGAGCGGCTGAAAAATGGTGATGATGTCGCCTTCGTTCAGGTGCCGTTTGCGGCGTTCTTCATCCGCCACCGTTTCATCGTTGACCAGAAGGGCATAGTACCGTTGAGGCCGGGTAACCGATAATGTGCCGAGGTAGTACCATCTACCGGAACGTCCGCTTCGGGTCCAGGGACGGACCAAACCGCGCCCACCATAGGAGGTCTCCTCTATGTCCCTAAGCGGTCGAACAGGGGTGCGATGTCGGCTTTACCTCATATTGCTGACCAATTGGAGGACGGCTTCGGGAGGGCTGTCGAAATCGAGGGGAAGTGCCAACGGTGTAGGCACAAGGAGCCGGGAACCAAAACTCCTAACCCCTTTATTTAATTGGCGCGCCCGACAGGATTCGAACCTGTGACCTCTGCCTTCGGAGGGCATGTGTATAGGCTTCTTGCTGTTTCCTAGCGTATCATAAACCCGCACAAAACAAGGGTTTTTCTATCATCACCTTGCATGGCGTTTCCGCTTGTTTGATTGCTAGTGATTGCTATATGATTGCTAGACATGCAAATGAGGGGTGGGGCCATGAAATCCAAAATCACCAAAAGGACGGTGGATGCGGCCAAGTCCGGCAGGCGGGATTCGTTCATTTGGGATACCGAGACCAGGGGCTTCGGGTTGAAGGTGACCCCGGTGGGAAACAAGGTATATCTGTTCCAGTACCGATGGCCCGGCGAGAAGTACGCCCAGCGAATTACCATCGGCAAGCATGGCGACCCCTGGACGGCGGATAAAGCCCGCACGGAAGCGGAAAAGTACCGGGGGGACGTGAAGCGCGGAATCAACCCTGCAGCCCTCAAGAACGCGGAGAAGGCGGAAAAGTCGGTTTCCGAATTGTGTGACCAGTACCTTGCCGAAGGGTGCGAGACCAAGAAGCCGTCCACCCTGGCAACCGACCGGGGACGGATCGAGCACCACATCAAGCCGCTGCTGGGCCGCAAGCGCGTCAAGGACGTTACCCCAAACGACATCAAACGGTTCATGAAGGACGTGGCCGCCGGGAAGACCGCCGCCGACATCAAGACCGGGCCGCGTGGCAGGGCCATTGTCGAGGGCGGCAGGGGCACCGCTACCCGCACCGTTGGCCTGCTGGGCGGAATTTTCTCGTTTGCCGTTGGCGAGGGTATGCGCCACGACAACCCGGTTCGCGGGGTAAAGAGGTTCGCGGACAGGAAGGACGAGAGATACCTGTCCCCCGATGAACTGGCCCGCCTGGGCGATGCCCTGACAACCGCCGAGCGGGAAGGCGAAAACGCCGTCGCCATAGCGGGTGTCCGGCTGTTGGTTCTGACGGGATGCCGCAAATCGGAAATCCTCACCCTGAAATGGGAGCACGTCGATTTCGACCGCGCATGTCTTCGACTGCCCGATTCCAAGACGGGCGAGAGGACCATTCCCATGGGGGCGCCCGCCCTTGAATTGCTGGCCTCATTGCCCGGCATCGAGGGCAACCCCTATGTTCTCCCTGGCGAGAAACATGGGCATCACCTTGTCGGGCTCCCAAGGGTGTGGGAGCGGCTAAGGAAGCGGGCCGGGTTGGAGGATGTGCGGCTGCATGACCTGAGGCACAGTTTCGCCAGCGTCGGCGCCGGTGCCGGGATGGGCCTGCCGGTGGTCGGCAAACTGCTGGGCCACCGCGACCCCAAGACGACGGCTCGATACGCCCACATCGCCGCCGACCCCGCCAAGGTCGCCGCCGACCGGATCGCCGGAACCATCGCCGCCGCCATGAAGGGCGAGAAAGAGAACGGCGCGGAGATAATCAAGCTGCCGCGCAATGCTTAGCTGAAGCCCGAAGCTTCGCCGGGCGAACCAACATCGCCAACAACGCGGCCAAGACCTACGCCGACAGCGAGGGCGAGGGCTCAAGGGAAGGTGCTTGGCCGCCCCAAGGTGAACGGTGATATCGAGAAGGCTGTCCTGGCCGCCAGGGCGGAGGGAACGGGTAAGAGGAAGATATCCAAGCGGTTGGGTATTGGGATCAGCACCATCAACCGGATACTTGCAAAGGCGGCTTAGATCAGCCCCAGGAAACGAACGGACGGATCCCATTTGGGATCGGGTTATGGGGGGCGCCCGAAAAACGGGACTCCGGGCGGCTGTCGTGTCCGAGCTGGACCGCACGATCAATTTGATTTACACACGACGGCAATATTCAATCCATCATTCAGGGGGGATCTGGCTGCCACCATCGAACGCAACCTGGATCGCATTCCCCACATCCAGATCGCCGACTCCCCGGGTCGGAACGAGCCGGGCGCCGGGGAGATCAATTACGCCTTTCTGTTCGGATGGCTCGACAGGCTGGGATATCGGGGGTGGGTCGGCTGCGAATACCGGCCGCGCGCGACGACCCTCGACGGTCTCGGCTGGATCGCCCCTTGGTATTATCAGCCGGAAGCCACCGCCAGGGAGCGCTCGGGAGAGGAGGAATCAATGGCAAAAGTAGGCTTTATCGGTGTTGGCATCATGGGGTGCCCGATGACCGGTCATCTGATCGACGGCGGCCACGAGTTGTTCGTCAACGACCTTGACCCTATCCCCAAGGGGCTTCTGGACGCCGGTGCGCAAACCTGCTCTTCGGCCAAGGAAGCGGCCGAAAAAAGCGACGTGATCATCATCATGGTTCCCGACACGCCCGATGTCGAGACGGTCCTGTTCGGCCAGGGCGGCGTCGCAGAAGGCCTGAGCGGGGGGAAGATCGTTGTCGACATGAGCTCGATTTCGCCGATCGATACCAAGGCCTTCGCCGCGAAAATCAACGACCTTGGCTGCCCCTACCTGGATGCCCCTGTCTCCGGCGGTGAGGTCGGGGCCAAGGCGGCGAGTCTGACCATCATGGTCGGCGGTCCCCAAGACGCATTCGACAAGGTCAAGCCCCTGTTCGAGTCGATGGGCAAGAACATCACCCTGGTCGGCGGCAACGGCGACGGCCAGACGGCGAAGGTCGCCAACCAGATCATCGTCGCCCTGACCATCGAGGCGGTCGGCGAGGCCCTGCTGTTTGCTTCCAAGGCCGGCGCCGATCCGGCCAAGGTGCGCGAGGCCCTGCTGGGGGGCTTCGCTTCCTCCAAGATTCTCGAGATTCACGGGGAACGCATGATCAAACGCACATTCGATCCGGGGTTCCGCATCGAGTTGCACCAGAAGGATCTGAACCTGGCCCTGTCGAACGCCCGCAAGCTGGCGATATCGCTGCCCAACACGGCGACCTGTCAGGAACTGTTCAACGCCTGCGCGTCACGGGGCGGCAGGGACTGGGACCATTCGGCCATGGTCCGGGCGCTGGAGATCCTGGCCAGCCACGAAATAGGCGATTAGCGTGATCGGGCTCCACCGGGGCCACGCGATCTTCCGGGGTGCGGCAGAATGAAAATCGTTCAATTCGGAGATTTCGGCCCCCCCGGACAGGTCGCCTCCTGGATCGAGACCGACGAGCCGGAATCGCCTGGCAACGGCGAAGTCCTGGTCGAGGTCGAGGCCTTTCCGATCAACCCCGTCGATCTCCTGATCATTTCCGGCAATTACGCCTCGAAGCCGCCGCTGCCGGCGATTCCCGGTTCTGAAGGGGTTGGCCGGGTGGTCGAGGTGGGGCCGTCCGTCGAGCATGTCGGCGCGGGCGATAGGGTGCTGCTGATGGGACGCGAGAACTGGGTTCAACGGAAGCTGGTTCCAGGGGAGCAGTTGATCAAGCTGCCGTCCGGGGCCGATATCGCGCAACTGGCGATGCTGAAAATCAATCCGGCGACGGCCCGCTTGATGCTCAGGAATTACGTCGACCTCGGTCCAGGGGATTGGGTCATCCAGGACGCGGCGAACTCCGGGGTCGGCAACTACCTGATCCGCCTTGCCGCCGCCGAGGGCCTGCGGACCGTCAACGTCGTGCGCCGCAAGGAACTGATCGCGCCGTTGAAGGAAATGGGAGGCGATGTCGTCCTGATCGACGGAAAGGACCTTCCCCAAAGGATCGCCGCGGCGACGGGCAACGCCGAGATCCGGCTCGCCATCGACGCCGTCGCCGGCGACATATGCGACAGGCTCGCGGCCTCGCTGGCCGAGGGCGGGACAATCGTCAATTACGGGCTGTTAAGCGGAAATCCTTGCGCGGTGTCGCCCTTGAACGTGGTGTTCCGGGGCATCACGCTTACCGGCTTCTGGCTGGTCAAGGCCCTGGGCGCCATGGCCCGGGAGGATATCCGGTCCCTCTACGACAAGCTTGTGGAGCAATTGGTCGAGGGCGTGCTCCACGTCGAGATCGAGAAAGCCTACCCGATCGAGGACATCAAGACGGCGCTGGAACACGCGGGCAGGGAATCCCGAAACGGCAAAATCCTGGTCATGCCCAACGGGCCTGTCGGCTGAAACGCTTTCCAGGCCCTTCATGGTGTCCGTCGCTTGCGGCGTGTCGTATCTCCAAAGGTCCGAGTCCTTGTGCGTCCATCGACAAAATCAGGGCCTTGGCCGGAAACGGTTGGGGCCTTATACCAACGGCCAGAGACACTGACCTGTGGGTATCCTTCGACACGCGAGCTTCGCTCGCTGCTCAGGATGAGGAATCCCTTTGTTTTTCAACAAAATTCTCATCCTGAGCAGCCGCGCAAGCGGCGTGTCGAAGGATGGCCGGAGGAGTCAGTGATTGTGCCCCTTGGTATTAATAGTCTCTAAAATGGAAGCGAATAGGAAGACGGTGCACCTTCCGGGGCCGCTATCTTGGCGAATAGCCAGACCAGCAGCCAGGCGGCGACCAGCACGAAGGGCAGGCTCAAGGCGAAAATCGTCCACTTCCGCCCGATCGCACGCTCCAGATCTTCCCGGTTTATCCGCCGCCCGGGACCGCTGCCGAAAGCGGCATACAACACAGCGATGCATATGCGCAGATATCGGGAACCCCGGGGCATCAAACGCCCTCGACGAGAAACTCCAGGGCCGCGGCAACCCCGCCGCGAGAGAACGGCACCCCGGCAAGCACCAAACCCATCTCGATACCACCAAGGGTACCGGCGAGCATGAGATCGTTGAAATCCCCGAGGTGGCCGATGCGGAACACCCTGCCCTTGACCTTTCCGAGACCGTTGCCGAGCGACATGTCGAACCGTTCGAGGACGACGCGGCGGAAGGCGTCGGCGTCGTGGCCGTCGGGCATCAGTACCGCGGTCAGCGAATTGCTGTATGCCCCGGAATCGAGGCACAGCAGCTCGAGACGCCAGCCGGCGACGGCCCGCCGGGTCGCCTCGGCCAACCGGGCGTGGCGGGCGAAGACCCCGTCCAGCCCCTCATCGAGCAGCATGTCGATGGCCTCGCTCAGGCCGAACAGCAGGTTGGTCGACGGGGTGTAGGGAAACAGGCCGGATTGGTTGGCCCCGACCATGGCCCGCCAGTCCCAGTAGGAGCGGGCCAGCCGGGCGTCTTGCGAGGCCGCCAGGGCCTTGTCGCTGATCGCGTTGAAGCCCAGGCCCGGAGGCAGCATCAGGCCCTTCTGCGAGCCGGCGACGGTGACGTCGACGCCCCATTCCTCGTGCCGATAGTCGATCGATGCCAGCGACGAGATGGTATCGACCATCAGCAGGGACGGATGCCCGGCCCGGTCCATCGCCTCGCGGATCCCGGAGACGCGGCTGACGACGCCGGTCGAGGTCTCGTTGTGGACCACGGCCACGGCCTTGATGGCGTGGTCCCGGTCCTCGGCCAACCTGGCCTCGACCATCGCCGGGTCCACGCCGTGGCGCCAGTCCCCGGCGACGAAGTCGACCTCGAGGCCGAAACGCAGCGCCACGTCGCGCCAAAGGGTGGCGAAATGGCCGGTCTCGAACATCAGCACCTTGTCGCCCGCCGACAGCGTGTTGACCAGGGCCGCTTCCCACGCCCCGGTTCCCGAAGAAGGAAAGATCACCACGGGTCCCGAGGTCTTGAATATGGACTTGAGGCCGTCCAGGATCCGCCGCGTCATCGCCGCGAACCCGGGACCCCGGTGGTCTATGGTCGGCCGCTCGATGGCCCGCAGAATGCGCTCGGGCACGTTGGTCGGCCCGGGGATCTGGAGAAAATGTCGTCCGCTCTTGTCGCTCATGGCGGGCCTCTCCCGGAGGGATATTACATCACGGCGCCGATCTGCCAGGGAACGAACTCCTGGTCGCCGAAGCCGAGGGTTTCGCTCCTGGTCCTGGCCCCCGACGCGATGTCCAGGAGCAGGTGGAAGATCCGCTCGCCCATCTCCTCGACGCTGGCCTCGCCGGCGACCACCAAACCGCAATTGACGTCCATATCGCCGGCCATCCGCTCATACATCGGGGTGTTGGTGGCCAGCTTGAACGAGGGCACCGGCTTGCCGCCGAACACCGAACCCCGGCCGGTGGTGAAGCCGATGACGTTGGCGCCCCCGGCGACCATGCCGGTGATCGACACCGGGTCGTAGCCCGGCGTGTCCATGAACACCAACCCCTTGGCGGTGATCTTCTCGGCGAAGCCGTAAACGTCCACCAGGTTGGTCGTGCCGCCCTTGGCCGCCGCCCCGAGGGACTTCTCGAGGATGGTGGTCAGGCCGCCGGCCTTGTTGCCTGGCGTCGGGTTGTTGTTCATCTCGCCGCCGTTGCGGGCCACGTAGTCTTCCCACCAGCGGATCAGGCCGATCAGCTTCTCCCCCACCTCGCGGCTGACGGCGCGCCGGGTCAACAGGTGTTCGGCGCCGTAGATTTCCGGCGTCTCGCCGAACACCACGGTGCCGCCGTGCCGCACCACCAGGTCAGCGGCCGCGCCCAGCGCCGGGTTGGCGCTGATCCCCGAGTAGGCGTCCGAGCCACCGCATTCCATGCCGAGAACCAAGTGGCTGGCCGGCACCGCCTGGCGGCGGACGTCGTCGGCCAGGGCCAGCATCTCTTCGAGGTGGGCGATGCCGTCGGCGATGGTGGGCTCGGTGCCGCCGCTGTCCTGGATGACGATGGCCCGGGCCAGCGGTCCCGGCTCGATACCTTCCGCCTCCATCACGTCGCGGGCCTGGGCCACTTCGCAGCCGAGGCCGACCAACAGGACACCGGCGAAGTTGGGATGCCGGGCGTAGCCGGCGAGTACCCGCTTCAGGTAGGTGTATCCTTCCCCATCGGCGGCCGTGCAACAGCCGCTACCGTGGTGCAGGGCGACGACGCCATCGACATTGGGATAGGGGTCGAGTCGCGTTCCGCGGAAACGGTCGGCGATGGCGCGGGCCACCGAGCCCGAACAGTTGACCGTGCCGATGACGCCGACGTAGTTGCGCGTGGCGACCCGCTGGTCGGCGCGCACGATGCCCTGAAAGGTGGCGCGGTCGGCTTCGGGGACCATGGCCGTGGGGCGGGCCTCCTCGCCGATGCGGGGATCGCGGATGAAGTCTCGCATCTCCACATTGTGGGTGTGAACGTGTTGGCCGGCGCCGATGTCGACGCTGGCGAAGCCGATGATCTGGCCGTACTTGCGTACCGCATCACCGCTGGCGATAGGGGCGGTCGCCAGCTTGTGGCCGCGCGGAATCGGCTCGGCGACGCAGACGCCCTCTCCCGCCAGCTCCGTCCCCGGCGAGAGTTCACTGCCGGCCACGATGACGTTATCGGTGGCGTGTAGGCGGATGGTCAGAGGTTGTTGTCCGGCGATGTCGCTTCTTTGGGACATGTCACGCCACCTGTTGCCAATCTCCGCCGCCGTCGTCAGAGGCGGGTCAGCCGTCGTTATTGTTGTTGCGGTTAGCGTTGCCGTTGGAGTCGGCCTGTTGCAGGGACTGGTAGAAATCGTAGGCCACCATACCCAGGGTCAGGAGAATGATGACCGCCAGGGGCACCGACACCAGGATGTTCATGTAATAGATCAGGAACACGAAGACCAGGGTCAGGGCGATCAGTCCGGAGAAGAAGTTTTTCATCGTATCCCTCTATTACCTCGTTCCGTTGTCCGGTTGGGCGCCGATCAACTCCCGAGTTCCTCGACCAGCCAGCGCGCGGTTCGCAACAGGCGCCCGTCGTCACCCTTGGGCGCCACCAGTTGCACGCCCAGGGGCATGCCTTCCTCGCCCTGCATCAGCGGCAGGGTAATGGCCGGCATCCCGCACAACGTCCAGATGGTGCAGAAGATGGGGCTGCCGGTGGAGTCCAGGCCTCGAGGGGCCTCGCCGACGGTGGCCGGCGCGAGGATGGCGTCGTAGCGCTCGAAGATGTCGCCGAAGCTGCCGTTGAGCAACGCGATCAGGCCGACCGCCCGGTTATAGTCGACGGCCAGGGTTTTCTGGCCGCGCTCGATCATCTGGCGAAGAATCTCGCTCAGCTGGTCCCGGCCGGTGGCGTATTCCCGCTCGAAGCTGAGGGCCAGATCGGCCTCCATGATGCAACGATGGCTGTCGATGGCGTCGTCGAAGGCCGGCGACAGGCTGGCTTCCTCGACGTTTTCGCCCAGATTTTCCACCAGTTCGGCGAAGGCCTCGCGGGTGCCTTCCTCGGCATGCTCCCAGGCCGGCGTCTTGACGAAGCCCAGCTTGGGCGTCACCGGCGGTTCCTGGGCCGCTGTCTCGACCAGGCCCGGCCTCATGCGGGGCCGGGTGTCGGGATCCAATTCGTCATGGCCCATCATCTGCTCGGCGATCAGGGCCGCGTCGCCGACGTCGCGGGCGAAGACGCCCACCTGGTCCAGGGTCCGCGACTGCTGCAGGATGCGATGGCGCGAGATCAGGCCATGGCTCGGCTTGAAGCCGACCACGCCGCAATAGGCGGCGGGGCGGATCATCGAGCCGTTGGTCTGGGTGCCGATGGCCAGGGGCACCATATGGGCCGCCACGGCGGCCGCCGAGCCACTGGACGAGCCCCCTGGAGTGCGTTCCGGATCGTGGGGATTGCGCGTCTTGCCGGGCGAGAAGACGGCCAGTTCGGTGGTCACCGTCTTGCCCAGGATGACGGCGCCGGCCTGGCGCAGGCGGGCCACCGCGGTAGCGTCCTGGCCGGGGGTGCGCCCGGCATGCAGGATGGTGCCGTCCTCGGTCGGCATGTCCTTGGTGTCGAAGATGTCCTTGACGCCCACCGGGACGCCATGCAGGGCGCCCAGGGTCTTTCCCGCCTGCCGCGCCTCGTCGGCCTCGCGGGCTCGATCCAGGGCCAGGTCGGGGTCCAGATGGACCCAGGCCTGGACTTGTTCCTCGACCTGATCGATGCGCTCGAGGCAGGCCTGGACGAGCTCGACGGAGGTGATCACGCCTTCGCGGATCGCCTCCGCCGCCTCGGCGGCGCCCAGTTCGATGGGGTTCCTCTTATTCACCGTTCCACCCTATCGGATGCCGTAAAAGTAGTCTGGCAGCCACAGGACGATCCCGGGGAAGTTGTAGATAAGCACCATGGCGATCAACACCATGGACAGGAACGGCATGCATCCCCGGAAGATGGTGACCAATTGCACATGGGGTGGAGCCACCCCTTTCAGGTAGTAGGCCGCCATGGCCATGGGAGGCGTCAGGAACGAGGTCTGAAGGTTGAGCGCCACCAGGATGCCGAAGAACAGCGGGTCGATGCCGAAGATGTCCAGCATGGGCAGGAAGATGGGAACGAAGATGATGATGATCTCGCTCCACTCCAGCGGCCAGCCGAGGAAGAAGATGATGATCTGGGCCAGGATCAGGAACATCACCGGCGACAGATCGAGGCCGAGCACGAACTCCTCGATCAACGAGTGTCCCCCGAGATAGGAGAACACCGAGGCGAAGGTCCACGAGCCGACGAACAGCCAGCACACCATGGCCGAGGTGCGCACCGTCAGATAGACCGCCTCCTTGAGCTTCTCCCAATCGACGCCGCGCCATGCCAGGAAACCCAGCATGCCCAGGAAGAACCCGACGTCGGCCGCCCAGATGGTCAGCGTCTCGTTCTCAATATAGGACTCCAGGCCGATGACCTTGGCCAGGAACAGGAGCACCAGGCTAACCGCCAGGCCTCCGAGGCCCCCCATGGCGGCCGACTTCATCAGGGCCCGCCCGGGAACGCGCGTCGGCCGCAGCCTGGCCAGCAACGGCAACCTGTCACCAACGAGGTGAAGCCCGACTCCGGCGGACAAGGCCACAAGGATGGCGAGGCCGGGGCCGCCCGGCAGTTGCCTCTCCTCGGGCAGCGGCATGTCGAAGAAGACGATCCCGAGGACCTGGAAAATCACATAGAGCAGGTAAAGGAGGAACACCAGAAGGCTGCCCAGTCCGATCGACTCCATCCAGCCCGGCGCCGTGTCCTTGGCCCTGGCCACCCATTCGGGGACCTCGTTGCCGCCGATCACATCCGCCAGGCGGTATCCGGAGGCCAGGACCATGCTGCCCAGGGCTCCCACCGCCGCCGCCTCGGTCGGGGTCGCCAGTCCGAACAGGATGGCGCCGAGCACCGACATGATGAGAAGCGCCAGTGGAATGAACGAGGTCAGCAGCATGTAGAGCAGTTCCCTGGTGGGAATATCGGTCTGCTCCTTGGGTGGCTTGGGGGCCAGCTTGGGATTGATCATGGCCCGGCCCATCACGTAGAAAATGTAGAGACCGGCCAGCATGGCGCCCGGGAGCATGGCGCCCGCATAGAGCTTGACCACCGAAACGCCCGACGCGGCGGCATAGACGATCAGCATGATGGAGGGCGGGATCAGGATTCCCAAGCAGCCGCCGGCGCAGATGACGCCGGCCGAGAACCGCTCGTCGTATCCGGCCTTGAGCATGACCGGAAAGGCCAGCAGGCCCATCAGGGTGACGACGGCGCCGACGATGCCGACGGCGGTGGCGAAGATGGCGCAGGTCAACAGCGCCGCCACGGCCAGGGAGCCGGGAACCGCGCGGGCCGCGATGTTGAGGCTGTAGAACAGCCGGTCGACGATATTGGCCCGTTCGACCACGTATCCTATGAACAGGAACAGCGGCACCGCCACCAGCACGTCGTTGATCATCACCGAATAGGTCTGGTTGACCAGCAGGTCGAAGATGCGGTTGTCGAAGATCGAATTCATGCGCTCGGCGTCGTAGTAGGCGTAGTAGCCGAACCCGACGCCCATGGCGATCAGGGTGAAACAGATGGGAAAACCGAGGATAATGACGAAGATGAAGATTCCCAGCATGGACAGGGCGATTTGGGGGTCGGTCATTTCGCGTCCTCCCCCTGGGACTGGTCATCGGAAGCCCGTTTGTCCGCCGAAAGGCCGCCAGCCATGGCCTGGGCGGCCAATTCACGATCGTGCTGCTTCATAAGCGTGACCTCCAACTCCTCCACGTCGTGGAGGCGTTGCGGCCACTCGCCGGTCTTCATGCACAGGATGCAACGGATCATCTCGGCGATTCCCTGCAACAGCAGGATGAAGGCGGCCAGTGGAAGGATGGTCTTGAGCGACGCAACGGGGACGCCGGCCGGACTGTTGATGCTGATCTCGCCGATCCGCCCGTTGGGGCCGAAGGGCCGGTAGGACCAGGATTCGCTGGCGTAGTCGATGCCGGCATAGATCAGGGCCAACATGGCCGGGAAGAAAAACAGGAAATAGAGGACAAACTCGATGCGGGCCTGGTTGCGGGGCGACAGCAGCCGGTAGATCACGTCGCCGCGCACGTGTCCATTGCGCGACAGGGTATAGGCTCCCGCCATCATGAACAGGGCTCCGTACATGGTGTAGCTGATGTCGAAGGACCAGGAGGTGGGATCGCGAAGCACGTAGCGGACGAAGACCTCGTAGCTGGTGGCGAAAGTGAGCACCACGATGCACCAGGCGAAGGCCTTTCCCGTCCATGCGCTCAGATTGTCGATAAAGAAAAGAAATCGCTCCATGGGACGATCCTCGAGAGGCAGGAAAGAATACCACGACATGGGCGGGGCGGCACGCGTGGTGCCGCCCCTTAGACCCAAGTCACGCGGCTACGGTCGGAATCAGACCGTCATCCTAGAAGCCGAGCTCGCCCGGGAAGTAGTGATCGTAGGCAAGCTTGTAGTCGGCCGAATTGAGGAGTTCGTAATAGGCCACGCGGTGGGCAAACGCCTTCTGGGACTTGAGGACCTTCTTGAAGAACGGATCCTCGGCCTCCAACTTGGCGATCATATTGTCCCATGCGTCGAGCTGGTCGTTCATGACCGCTTGCGGGGTCCTGATGACCTTGACGCCCTGCTCGTTCTTCAGCCATTGCAGGTCGCGCGAATAGTTGTCCATGCCGGTGAAGAAGTTGGCCGAGGACGCGGCCTCGGCCGCATACTTCAGGATGGCCTTCTGCTCGGCGGCCAGGCGGTTGAACGTATCCTTGTTGAAGATGATCTCGAAGAATTCGGCCGCCTGGTGGTAGCTGCCCAACATGTAGATCTTGGACACGTCATGGGCGCCGAAGCGGCTGTCCGAGGTCGGGTTGTTGAACTCGAAGGCCTCGATGACGCCTTTCTCCAGGGCCGGTATGATCTCGCCGCCCGGGAGCTGGGTCACCTTGACCCCCATCGACTGCATGAGGTCGGCCGCCAGGCCCACGGTGCGGTACTTCAGGCCCACCATGTCGGCCGAACTCTTGATCTCCTTCTTGAACCATCCCAGGGGCTGGGTCGGCATCGGCATGGCGAAGAAGCCGACCAGGTTGAGGCCCAGCTTGGCGATCAGTTCGTCATAGAGTTCCTGTCCGCCACCCCTGTAGATCCAGGCCAGCCCGTTGTGGGCAGTCTGGCCGAACACCGGGCCGGTGCCGAACAGCGAGGCCACCTTGCTCTTGCCGTACCAGTACACGGTGACGCCATGGCCGCCGTCGAGCACGCCCTTGTGGACCGCGTCCTGCACCTGGAACGATTTGACCACGGCGCCCGAGACCAGGTAGTCGATCTTCAGCCGGCCACCCGACATCTCGTTGACGCGGGTGACGTATTCCTCGGCCATCTCGTTGAAGATGTCCTTGGCGCCCCATGCGCCCTGCATCTTCAGGGTTGTCGTCTGGGCCCGGGATACATTCGGGAAAGCCACCGTCGCCGCGGCGCCGGCGACTGCGACTCCAGCCCCCTTCAGCAGGAACCTGCGGCGTGTCGGGTTCTTGACCTTCTTGCCTCTCCTTTTCGCACTCATGATTCACTCCTCCCCTTCTCTGAAAGAAGAATGTGTGGTATCTTGTATACCACACAAGCGCGCACCATTACCACGCTACGTTCAGGCAGGCGAAGCGTCAACATGTTATTACGCTCGGGTTGCCCACGAAAATAGGGAACCGGTTATGTCGCCTCTCCCGTCACTGCGCCCCCGGGGTGGCCGCTTCCACGGGTCACGCCACCCGGTCTCCCGGTTCGTCCCCGGCGAAGTAGGCGTCGAGGTTATCGAGCGCCCGGAAGCCCATGGCGTCGCGGGTCTCACGCGTGGCGCTGCCGATGTGGGGCAACAGGAACGTGTTCGGCAGTTCCCTATAGGCGGGGTGGATGTCGGGTTCGTCGTTGTAGACGTCGAGCCCGGCGGCGGCCAGTTTCCCCGACCCGAGGGCGGCGATCAACGCCTCGTCGTCGACGATGCTACCGCGCGCGGCGTTGACCACGATCGCGCGATCGGGGAGCAGGGCGATCCGCTCCGCGTTCATTAGGTGGTGGGTCTCGGGCGTCGCCACGCAGTGGATGGCCAGGAAATCGCAATGGGGCAGCATGTCCTCGACCTTCTCGTGGTAGATCGCCCCGGCTTCCAGGTCGGCGGGCAGCCGGGCGACGTCGTTATAGTGGATTTCCATCTCGAAACCGCGAGCCCGGGCCGCCGTCACCCGCCCCACCCGGCCCATGCCGACGATGCCCAGCCGCTTGCCGGTAACCTGGGTGCCGACCATGAAGCCGGGACTCCAGTCCTTCCACTGGCGGGCGCGGACCAGGCGCTCGCCCTCGCTGGCGCGGCGCGCCGCGCCCAGCATCAGCAGCATGGCGATCTCGGCGGTGGCGTCGCTCAGCACCTCGGGCGTGTTGGTGACGATGATGCCCCGGGCCTTGGCCGCCTCCAGGTTCACATGGTCGAAGCCGACCGAGAAGTTGGCGATGATTCGGACGCTGTCGGGCAGGCGCTGGATCACCGCCGGGGTAAACTTCTCCGTGTGACAGGGCATGATGGCGTCGGCGCCGGCGGCCAACTCGATCAGGTCGTCGCTGGAATGGAGCCGGTCGTCGGGATTGAGGCGCGGTTGGTAATCACGGCGCAGGCGGTCCTCCACCGCGTCGGGCAGCTTGCGGGTGACCAGGATCGTGGGTTTCTTGCTCATTTCCTTAGCCTCACGCCGCCAGGAAGTGGTCGCGCCCGGCTTGGGCCACCTCCATGTCCTGGGGCGGCGTGCCCGAGCTCACGCCGATTCCGCCGACCACGCCGCCATCCAAGATCACGGGATAGCCGCCACCGACGATATTGAGGCGGCCCCCGCACGAGGTGTGAATGCCGAAAACCAGATTCCCCGGGATGCATGCCTCGTTGTACTCGTGGGTCGCCTTGCGTGCCGCGGCCGCCGTGAAGGCTTTGTCCTGGGCAATCGAGATGCTGGTGACCTTGCCCCCATCCATTCGCTCGAACGCAATCAGGTTGCCCGATTCATCCGTAACGGCGATGCACATGGGCACGCCGATCTCGATCGATTTCGCCCTGGCGCCCTCGAGAAGGAGGGCGGCGTCCTCCAGCGACAGGCGGTTGATCGTTTGCATCGCTTGTCCCCTTTTTTTGGTGTGCCTTACAGTGCGCGCGTCGGGTCAATATATCCAATGGTGTTTGCCGATTATTTCGATGGTTTTGGTAAATCCCGGCGATCGATCCCACGTTATTAGTCTCAAGCCCGAAATTTCAACCGAAGAGGCCTGAGAAAATGACTGACCGCGTTCAAATCGGCGACCTGCGCGTCGCCACCATTCTCAAGGAGTTCATCGATGGGGAGGCGGCGCCCGGGACCGGCGTGGAAGCGCCGGCCTTCTGGGCGGCACTTGAGGAAATCGTTGACGCGCTGGGCCCCGAGAACCAGGCCCTATTGGAAAAACGCGACGCGCTTCAGGCCCGAATCGATGAGTGGCATCGCCAAAGAAAAGGGCAGCCCGACGATGCCCCGGCCCATAAGCGCTTCTTGACGGAGATCGGTTACCTGGTTCCCGAGGGCGGGGATTTCGAGATCACGACCGCCAACGTGGACCCCGAGATCGCCGAGATCGCCGGACCCCAATTGGTGGTGCCGGTGATGAACGCGCGCTTTGCACTGAACGCGGCCAATGCGCGCTGGGGCAGCCTTTACGATGCGCTGTACGGAAGCAACATGATCGCCGAGGAAGGCGGCTTGGAGAAGACTGGCGGCTACAATCCGGCGCGCGGAGCCAAGGTGGTCGCGTTCGCGGCCGACTTCCTGGATCAGGCGGCGCCCCTCGCCAAGGGCAGCCACGCGGATGCCATCCGCTATGGATTGCAGGACGCAGGCGGCGCCAAGGCGCTTTGCGTGACCCTGACGGACGGCACCCGGACCGCCCTTGCCAAGCCCGGGCAATTCGCGGGCTACCGGGGCGAGGGGGAGATCATGTCCGTCCTCTTGCGCAACAACGGACTCCACATCGAGATCCAGATCGACCGTGACCACGCGATCGGCCGCGACCACGGCGCGGGGGTCAAGGATGTCGTCTTGGAGGCAGCCATCACCACCATCCAGGATCTCGAGGATTCGATCGCCGCGGTGGATGCCGAGGACAAGGTCCATGCCTATCGCAACTGGCTGGGGCTGATGAAGGGAGAACTGGACGCCACATTCGAGAAGGGTGGCAGCACCATGACCCGGCGCCTGAACGGGGACCGCGAATACACCGCGCCCGATGGCCAATCCCTCACCCTGCCTGGCCGCTCGCTGATGGTGGTGCGAAACGTCGGCCATCACATGATGAGCGATGCCGTGTTGACCAAGGATGGCGAGGAAATTCCCGAGGGCATTCTCGATGCCATGGTCACCAGCCTGATCGCGCTTCACGACATCAAGAGCGAGGGTGGGCTTCGAAACAGCCGCGCGGGAAGCATCTATATCGTCAAGCCCAAGATGCACGGCCCCGAGGAAGTGGCCTTCACGGCCGAGCTGTTCGGGCGGGTCGAGGAGGCGCTCGGCCTGGCGCGCAATACCCTGAAGATCGGCATCATGGACGAGGAACGCCGCACCACCGTCAACCTCAAGGAATGCATCCGTGCCGCGAGCGCGCGCCTGGTCTTCATCAACACGGGGTTCCTGGACCGAACCGGCGATGAGATCCACACCAGCATGGAAGCGGGCCCCATTGAGCGCAAGGAGACCATGAAGACCATGCGCTGGATCCAGGCCTACGAGGACTGGAACGTCGATATCGGCCTCGAGACCGGGCTAAAGGGCCGCGCCCAGATCGGCAAGGGCATGTGGACGAAGCCCGACGAGATGAGGCAGATGTACGATACCAAGGAGGCCCACCCCGAAGCGGGCGCCAACACCGCCTGGGTTCCCTCGCCGACGGCCGCCACGCTTCACGCCTTGCATTATCACCGCGTCAATGTGGCGGAGCGCCAGGACGCCTTGGCATCGCGCCAGCGCGCGAGCCTCGATGAGATCATGACCGTCCCCCTTCTCGGCGGCGTCAACCTATCGCCGGACGACATCCAAAAGGAGCTCGACAACAACGCCCAGGGCATCCTGGGATACGTGGTGCGCTGGATCGATCAGGGCATCGGTTGCTCCAAGGTGCCCGACATCAACGATGTGGGCTTGATGGAGGACCGGGCCACGCTCCGCATTTCCAGCCAGCACATCGCCAACTGGCTCCATCACGGCATCTGCGACCAAGCGCAGGTGATGGAGACGCTGAAGCGCATGGCCGCAGTGGTCGATCGCCAGAACGCGGGCGATCCCGATTATCGGAACATGGCGCCCGATTTCGAGGCGAGCATTGCCTTCCAGACGGCGTGTGATCTGGTGTTCAAGGGCCGCCAGCAACCGAACGGATACACCGAGTTCGTGCTCCATGCGCGCCGCCGCCAAGTGAAGGCGGGAGCCGGCGGCTAAGGGCGCGCCGCGTTATCCCTGGGCGTGCGGTTTTATAGTGGCGTAGAGCGCATCGTTGACCGGGGTGGCGATGCCCAGCTCGCGGCCCTTGCGCGAGACCGCGCCCGACAGCCAATCGACCTCGATCCGCCGCCCGGCCTCGAGGTCGCCGAGCATCGAGGATTTCATCTCGCCAGGAAGCCCATCCGCGAACGCCATAAGGCGCTCGACCACGTCCCTCGAAAGATCCACGTCGAGCGCCCGTCCGACCGCCGCCGTCTCTTCCATCACCGCGCGGAATTGGCGCCGGCCGCCCCTATCGGCCAGGATCGGGCCCACCGGTTGGCGCGCGTCGCTGGTGGTGGCGCTCAAGGCGGCCAGGAAGACGAACTTCTCCCAAATTGCGCGCTCGATATCCTCGGGGATATGGGCCTCTATGTCGGCCACGCGGCAGGCCTCGAGGAAGGCCTCGATGCGCGCCGAGCGCCGATTGTCGGTCTCGCCGAATGCCAATTTCGCCATGGTGCCGGTGTGGCGGATAAGGCCGGGCTCGGCGATGATGGCGGCGATATGGGCGGTACCACCCAACGCATGATCCGGCCCCAATACCTCGCGCAGTGCCTCCACGCCGCCGACGCCGTTCTGGAAGTTTATTACGGCCGTGTCCTCCCCAAGCAGCGGCCGACAGGCCCTGGCGGCATCCCCGGTGTCCCACAGCTTGACCGCGAACAGGACCACGTCGACGGGTCCCACTTCGGCCGGATCGTCGGTGGCGGAAACGGGCTGGAGGCGAACATCGCCGAGCGCGCTCTCGATCCCCAGCCCGCCTTCGCGCATCGCCTCGAGATGGCGCCCGCGGGCGAATAATGTGACGTCGTTTCCTGCATCGGCAAGGCGGGCACCGAAATAACCCCCCACTCCTCCCGCCGCCATAACTGCAATCTTCATCGGTGTTCGGTCCTTGGTCGTGATCTTCGGGATGATCCTAGGGGCAAAACACGATCACGGGAATAAGGCTTCCCCTTGGAATCATTTCGTCACCTCCATGACTGCTCCGGTTGCTTCCGGCTGGAGCGATCGCCGGGTAGGACTTGCACCCACTGGAAAAGCGCCGCCTTACCACGGCGCACACCCAAAGCGGACGTTGGGCTTCTTTGATCCCTTCACATATATCGAAGGTTTTCTATGATTAGGACGTCGTTGTTCACTTCAGGGGGGTGAGGCGATGCTATTTCCGCGGCAAATATTATGTTTGATCGGTGTGGTGCTGCTGGGTGCCTGCCAGACCAGCGGTCCACCCGCGTTGTCACTGGAGGAGGCCAAGAAGGTCACCGCCCAGTTCGCCGGCTCCTTCACCCCGCCCCCCAAGTCGATCGGCGGGATCCGCGAGCTCGTCCGCCAGGGGGTTCCACAGACCTGGTCCTGCGAGAGTTCCGTCGATGTCACGGAAGAGACGCTCGCCGGGATGATGGAGGGCATGCCCGACAAGCCGGGCCGTGACGGGCGGGCCAATTTCGCCGCCAGTTCGGCCTCCCGCGAGTTCCAGCGGGGCAACTTCCAGCGCGCTATCCGCTTCATGGAAATGGCCATCTTTTCGACGAGCAATCGGGAGCGCTTGATCAGGTTTGAGCGGCTTGCTCTCTTTGCGCCGGTATACAGGGTGCGAACGCCCCCGCGAGCGCGGCGTCCGTTCACCATCCCGCCTACCGGTAATAGTGACTGGTTCAGAAAAGGATGGGCCTGGGACACGACCTCTGTGCAAAAGCCCCACGCGATCCCCGATCCCAAGGACCGGAGCCAGGAGGGCTACTACTCGATATTTCAGATCGATCACCTCGACCTCATCCTGAACAGCATGAGCCTCCAGGTGGAGATGGATAGCTTTCTGGAATCGTCGAAAACGGACGAGATAGACTGGAACGCAAATGGCAAGCGGTGGCTGCAATATACCACCAACCGTGCGAACGGGCTCCGAGACCACGAGTATCGACGCAGCAAGCTAAAGATGAGTTGCTGAGCAAGGATGCAAAAGAGACTTATACTTACCCGGATACTTACCCAGCCAAACGGCGCGACAGCCATATAACTGCCTAACCCCTTGATTTAATTGGCGCGCCCGACAGGATTCGAACCTGTGACCTCTGCCTTCGGAGGAGTCAGGTCGAAAAAATACGTGAGGTAAATCAATGAGTTGTTTGGGCGCTGTCGCCCCAAAACCCGAACAAAAGCGAACAAAACGGAATAAAACAGGATAAGACGGACACAATTTGGGCACAGTGGAAAAGGGGTATTTAAGCCAATCAAGCTCTGCCCTGAATAAAACGGCTTGGTAAAAGGGTAGGAATATGTGCCTAATTTGTACCAGCGAGAACCCAGAATATTATCAGTCGAACATTTTTTCCATAAAACTGCTCACCAAGGTAAAGGTTGGCGCGTTGGTTTTCTCGATGTGGCTCTAGAACGTGCCATCGTGGATCGCCGTCGCATACATCTGGAGCTGCAGTCCATTCATCATAATTTGCGCGTACTGAAGCCGGAAGGTATCTGTCCGCACATACATGACCATTCCACGGAAGCGATTTCTCAGCCGCACAGAGGCAGCGGAGTGGCTCGGGGTGGGACAAGAATTAGAGATGAATTTATTGAGTTATTTTAACATTTCGATGAGGTGGTCGCTCAAATTAATGTATGCGGTTGCCCCGGCTCCAAGAAGCAGGACCAGAAGGCCCCAAGTCCAGCGGAAGTCTTTGCGGGTATTGCCGCTTGTTTCCTTAAGAGTATTTTCCAGTTCACCTAGGCGAGTTTCGACACCTGCCCTCCATGAATCCCCACCGCCGCCGCCATCCATGATCCGGGCGGTTCGGCCCAAGTCGAGGCTCAATATAATTTTGTGCTCCGTTTCATTCATTAACTATGTGTAGCACGAAATACAGTATATTGATGTTTTTTCGTGGCAACACACTACATTTTGTACGTAAGCAGAATTTATACCTTATGTTAGACACTGTCAATACGAAAATATCTCACTCGATTACTCCGCCATGAAACGCAAACTACATAATGTGCCAATGCACTTAGTTGTTACATTATGTGGGATTAACCATATGTTAACCTATTAGGGTTTCAAAATGATTAACGTATCTAGGGGTGTTTGCAACCTCTTGAAAAATAATATTTTTTTGATGTTCACAAAGCATAAAAAAAAGCACCTACTACTCTCTTTTATTAGTAGATGCTTTTGGCTTAATCCTAAGAATCTATATGAGACATAAAATTGTTAATGTCAACCGTCTGACGTCATTATGGGGGCCAATCCCATGATAGACCTTAAAGTACCATAGAAGATGTCGTAAAACTAGGCAATTCCGTAGCATTTAGCCTAGAGTGCTAGTTACGCCAGTTTAAAGGTAAATGCAATACTGCATGCAATTATGCATTGTGTTTAACACACTGCATTTATACATGCAATATTGCTATTTTCGGTTTGCGATTGACCTATAACGAAATCTGAGGTTTGTCGAATTGCCTGTCCAATGCCTTCACGCCCTGACATACGCAAGCCAGGTCGAAAAGGAATAATTACCTAATATACCCGCTAACTCCCAGAAATCCTGGCAATTCAGCCATCCCACACGTGAGAAGAAGGAATGGTGAACTCGGGCGTTTAATACCCCAACAAACCCCCAACGAATTAAGTTCATACCCCCTTCAAATCTTCCTCATGAACTGGCTATCTCAGAGTAAGACCGCTTTCCTACACCAAGCCGACGTTGGAACCCGAATGTCGGCTTGCCTTCGAGTTGCGTCAGCTTGACCTCTGATTGCAGACTCACCATGGAGGGGGTGCCGACCGCCGGAGTTGACCCAACCTGGAGAGCGCCAGGATAAGCGTCGCGGATTGCTATAGTCTGGAAACCAGCTCATACATTTTATGTCGATACGCGATCAGCTGCCCGTTAACCCGCAGGAGATCCTCCGTCAGTGCATCATACTCAGGAAAGCTTTTCTGCACCTCTTGCGGCGATAGATCAATATGTCCCTCAGTATCTAGGGCTCGCTCATTCCATCTCCTAAACCGCGCTTGCCATTTAGTCAGGTGCGGCCGAATGCCGCCATTCAGGACGTCAATCGAAAGGCGAATGATCCTCTCGGTGTGCTTTCGCCTGAATTTTGAGACTGGCACATCCTTGATGAGTTCTCGAGTAACTGAGAAGAAACTGTACCATGAATCGTAGACCTCCGAGATGACGTCATCGTCGAGTTCAATTGTCAGACCGATCTTCCTGGTACTCAGCTCAACCCAGATTTTGTAAGCGATTTGCCGGTCAGTATCATTTGGCCGCAACGTAACCGTTTGGTCACCGAAACCCAATTTCGCCTCATCGATCTCGAAAGTCGTCCAATTACCGCCCCGGAACCAGATGATGATGCGCACGGTGGAAAAAAGCAGAATGAGCCCAACCCCTATCCAGACGAGGAAGGAATCCACGGCCAAGAATGCGTTTAGATCGCCGTCTAGGATGAACGTGAAAATCTCGTCCCCGGAAAGTTGCTTAGGCGGCAGCTGTGTTGGCTCCGTCGCCATCAACACTGACGGTTGTTAGAAAACCGCTCCACGGAGTTTCGAATCCACTTTGCGGCACTCGTCCGCCGCTGATACGCTGCGTCAATAGCGTCGAAAAGGCCGTCTTCAGTCTGCGGGTAGCCCATTACTCTAGCAAAGCAATCGCGCCCCGCAGCCTTGTCGGCCTCACTAAGAAGGTTGTCGTTGAGACGCTTCGGATAGGATCCGTCGTTCGAGGGATAGCTCGGCAGCTTGATCCCAAGCAGCCCATTCGGTGTTGTCTTTTCTCCGTGCCTGAGGGACGCTTGAAGTTCCCAATCGACATACCGACGTGCCCATGTGCATTTGCCCAACATGACCAAAGTAACTGTCGAATCGCTGAGGTACAGCTCCCGAATGCGGCGCATTACATAGTCGGTATCGGTGCTGTCGATAATGTCCTGACTCATCTCCTGACCAAGACCACGGGCAATTAAGACGTCCCCCTGGTGGTCAAAGTCCTGGACAAATTCATTTACTTCATCCTGGTCGGCGTGGTGGTAAGAGATAAAGCACTTCCTTCGAACAATCGCCATCGATCCAACCCCCTCGTATGACGCCCAAACCTATCGGTAGTTCCGATGGGATAATATCTACCACTTATTCAATTTACAAGATTAATCAGAAACTAAAAAGCCCAATCGGTAATTTCCGGCACCCGGCAAAGATGGAGCACCCCCGCGCGGCGTTGGCGTAGTCGTCATGATCGCCCGGTTAGTGATCGATCCGGCCCCCCGAACGACCAGGGTTATTAGCTGTTCCTGCAACTTGGGGACATCCAGCAACTCGACTTCGCTAGCGTTGATGGTGGGCTCTAGTGAATCGTACAAATCCGATTTGGTTGCCAGCAATGCGCAGACAGCCGCTTTCTAGCAGTTGCCCTTAGAAACGTAACTACATGAGCTCGGGCGGCGGCTCGAACGCGGCTGTAGCCCGAGCCTGCAGCTCCACAGCCAAGGAAATCGCTATCAGTTATGCGGTTTTTGGAAATCTCAGCGAATAAAGTCGGATAAAGAGAGTAAACGAGAAGCCCGATATACCAAGGGTCACTGGGGGCGGCGAATTGCGTTCAGACTTCGATTGTAACACTGTAGCTGACCCCCAACGATAGGTCGACCCGATTTGGTCCTCCACGACTGGCATCGGCGCGGAGCCGCCATTAGTTTGTTACACATCTTCGGAGGCGAGCATGTCGGAAGCCCGAATGTCAGATTACAGGCTTCATCGGCCCTGGCGATGCTCGAACTACCGGTCCAATGCGGGCGGTTGACCGGCGCAAGCCGTCCCAGCAGTTACCGGCGTCCGCTCGATCGCGTTGTTATGTTTCCAATATATAGCGGAGTAAGCGCTGTCCATACTCCGTGACTACATGGCGGAGGTCAGCTGCTCCCCGCCCAGTCATCATCACCTTCAGGCTACCAAGGTTCGTTATCCACATATCATTTAGTTGAGCCACTAAGTCTTCAATACGGGCATCGTCAAACTCGAGTAAGCGCTCTCTCAGAGTTTGAATGGGAGAGCCCATCATTCCTGGGTCTGAGCCCGGTTCTTGTGACATGATCTTTAGAACCCGAAGGTGATCCGGCTGTAGTTCTTCGAATGTACGTAGTAGGCGAAGCTGGTCATCATAGGACTCACCAGGAGCCTCGATGGCGTCGCTAAGGAAGGCCCTATACATCCGCCGCTTCTCTTCGCTACGCTCTTCACTAGCGCGGCGTAACGCCTGCTCAAGGAGATCTTCAAATTCCTCAGTTCGGACGTATTCTTCCGAGACCTCCGACTTGAACTCCGCCAAATCGGCGGCGACCCCTTCCAGAACCTCTCGAACCCGTCCGAGTTTTCGACCGAATGACATTCCACTGAGAACATTGCTTACTGGGCCGCCAATCCAGGGAACGGCACTGCCCACAAGCGATGCGATGTCGAGCGCCGTTTCAACCTTCGTCGGAGCTCGTATCAGCTCTTTGCCTTCATCTGTCATGACGTCTATCCGGTATCAGCGGCGGTTTCAGGCTATCCAAACCCAAACCACCGGCTAATTACTCCAAAAGCCCGCCTTAAGCTCCAGCCCTGAGTGGCTTCGATCGCTGCGAGGACAGCCTCATCATCGCGCGTCCGGACCAGTTCGTGCACATTCTCTTTGTCGGCTTCCAAGCCCAGCCGCTGGGCCAGCTTCATGAGAAAGGCCACCCGGAGCCGCCAGATTTGTGTGCGGAAGTCAGCTTCGGTCATCGGCTCTTCTGAACGTGTCGTCCAGAACCTCGAAATAGTAAAAATGTTCGCCGACCGCCCGCAAATGCTGCTTGTAGATCATCTTCTCTTCGTCCTTCGTGAGGTCAAAAACCCGCACGAAGAAGCGGCATCCTTCCTTCACGCTCCATTCGAAGACCGGCTTCGACATCACTCGGAACTGCCCAGGGCGCATCTCCTTCTCGAATACCATCGCCTGAAGCGGCAATTGAGCCTGTTCCGCCGCCCGATGGGGTAAGGCGTTAGCATTGCGACCGATGTGTTCTCTCTTGTGGCGCACCGTGACATAGCCCTCACAATGACCGAAACGATGGGGCAATAGTTTCAACCCAGCTCGGTAAAATTTTAAATCCGTCGAAAAGTATCAATACAGGGCTTGCAAGGGCGCAAGCAATTCGCGGTAGGTCAGTAACAAGTTCATCAGGTGTAGCAATCACCCTTACGGTACGACCTGGCGCGTGGCAGGTGTAGGGATGCCAATGAACCCCAGGATCGAAGTCACGAATTATCCTACCTGCGAGGCCCCACCAGGAGCACATGAAATGGATCGTTTGAGCATGGTGAAAGGATCGGGAAATCTCTCTTGCATGGGCAGAAAGCTCATATAGCTCCCGAACCAGGGTTCGCGGGGACAAGAAACTACCTGGTTCAAGCGGCACATCGTCTCCGATTTCGATGGTTTCCAGGTCCTCACGGTAAGGGCGAATGATGGTTGCTCGGCCGTCCATGGACAAACGCCAAAAATCAGGCAACGACCCGGTTTTACTCAACAAATTTGTTTCTAAGAGCTCGGCATTAATTTTTCCCATATCGTCAACGAGCACATAAGGTGCCAGTTCCGGAGTGGTAAAGGGATGAAACATGCTCCAACCGGTCCACACATCATTTTTTACCGCTTCATTAGATCGTTGGTGAACCACCTTGAAGTCGTCAAGATTGTGGATGGTCTCTCCCCCCAATTCTGAGATTGCATAGCTAAGCTGGTAATGGTTATCCGCAATCGAAACCGGCCATTCCTGTTCGCTCTGTTCAAGCAACTCGGCATACCGCTCGTGGCTGCTCTCGTGCCATTTCAGAATTTCGTCTTTCTCGACTCTCTGGTCAGAGGCTGGCCGCTGAAGGAGGTGCGAAATACTAGTGACGATGGCTTCCCGTTCGTTAAGGACGCAACGACGAATGATAGGCTGCCAAAGTTCTGGGCTATCGATAGGGATACTTTTCGGGCCTGGGCCGCGAGTATAATACACGCCCTTTCTAATACCTTGAGCGTTGCCGTGGTCATCATGCGGCCCACCCCTTTTGGTGCAAATTGGGGCCGCACCATGCGTGGGAACTCGAATTATCGGATAGAGATTACCGTCCTCAATCCGTTCGATAGTAACTACGTCGCAGTGGAATGGGGGGTCTAAGTATGATTCGACGATTCCCGCGATGATGTCCCTGTTGTAGCTGCTAAGATCATCTGGCCTTGGAGTGCTTGGGGTGCCGTCATCGGAAAAGCCAAAAATAAGATACCCTCCTCCATGGTTGGCCAAAGACGCTAAATGCTTTGCGATCTTGGCCTTTGCCAAATTGTCCGAAAGATTTACCCAGGACTTGAGCTCGACATCAGGAGTTTCTTGAGGATTGGCGATAAGTTCCTGGAGCTCCGAAACGATTTCAACCATTGACCATTACCCCTCCCCGTCCCGCCGACAATACCTACGCGGATTTTTTCACGGGAGTTGATCGTAAAAAATCTCGAACGGCCTTTCCACGTATATAGAACTTATTACCGGTAGCCGTTTCTATGACTAAGTTTGATTTCCACCAAGAAATTTCGGGATCACTAATTTCGTCAGGATGTTTGAGATATGAGCGCGATAAGTGAAACGATATCGCGCTACCCTGAGCAAGAAACGTCGGCCAATCAATGGTTTCGTCTTTGAAGAAGTTAACTTTTGTCTTTTTGTTTCCCAGACAATTTTCAAAGTAAATATAACTCAAAGTAAGAGCGAATAAACTAGAATTTCCAATATTGATGAAAAGATGATGATCTTGCGGAGTCCAATTTTCTTTAGGAGGTTCGTAGCGTACGGAAATATGGAGCCGCGCTCTATCTCGGGCGAGGGTCCAAACGGTATTGATGATTCCGAGGCCCAACCCAAGAAACGCTACCACGAGCGTGAATATGGCGATCGCGTCCATGCCGCCAATCGTGCCCCCTATTGTTGAAAAATGGAAGCCTTACTTAATATTTCAAGCGGCTCTAAATTTGGCACCGCCACTCAATGCACCGCTGCTAGAAGGGGACCCAGTGTTCGCGGGGCCTTTCGCCGTGCATCACTAACGAGGATTGAGAGATGAACGAAGAAATCAAACTGGGCGATTCGATGGGTTACAGAATGCCGAAAAACCCCAAGAGCCCAATGACGACGCCGGCTAGGAATGTAATGAAGCTACAGATTTCCAGTTTGATTATCCATTTTGCCTTTCTATCCACTTCCGGAATATGCAGCAGCATCGGCAAGGGGATTCTATTGGCGAGTTCAATGAGCCGATCATGTCTAAACGGAACAACGTCTCGCATCGTAAGGTGGCGAATTAAGACCCCGCCGCCAGCAAGGGCCAGCCCGATAGCGAAGGCGAAGGCCGGCCACTTGAGCAGGGCGACAGCACCTTCCATCTTTGCGCCGGCCAACGTGAAGACGATCAAGAGCGCGCCGGAGTTGGCGAACAACAGGAAGCGGATAAAGTCGCGATGCGCTTCCGTGGCGCAGGCGCCTATCACGTCAAATACATTGATCTCGCGGTCGAGAAGCCAACGGGGATCGTCGACCGGCAATACGGTTTCGTCGATCCCCTCCCCCCGGCGCGGGTGGCCGCAGTGGGGGCAGGTGTTTGCGGCTTCGCTCACTTGCTTCCCGCAGATTTCGCAGTCGATCAGGGCCATGGCCGTTTCTCCTCTTTACCGAGCATAGAAGGCTCTCCTATGTCCCGCAACATATCTTTTTCCATGACCACCGAACCAACGATTGAAAGTGGAAACGTAGTGTCTCACTGGGAGGGTTGAGAGATGGAAATGAAAAAATCATCCCCGACGCAAAGGGGGCAGCGACGGTTCGGCGTTGGTGACAGAGGTGCTCCCCGTGCTGGATATTTCGACGTCGGTGCGAAGAAACTGATTCACCGCAATGCGCTTGTCTTGGTACTGCCTGAACCCATTGATATCGACCAAGGCGGGCGGCGCGATACCGATCCTTTCGCCATCCTTATAAATCGCAACCGTGTTGCCAAAGATGGTGATGACGCCCATTTCCGCGATGGTTACGGCGGTAATGAAATGTTTCCACGTATCATGCATGGTCCTGATTATAGGGCCGATTTCCTGGCGCGCAAGGGAGGGAAGAACGAGCATGACGCCCTTGTTATTCGGAATCGGCCTTCGGCTCGTCGGGCTGGATCGGCAGGCCTGCGAGGACCTTATCAAGCTGATTGATCGCTGCGCCGATATAGTGCAAAAGGTCATTTCGGTGATCTGCAATGTCCAGGTCCAGTTCCGCGACCCTGCCGGTAAGAACGTCAATGAAGCGATAGGTAAGTCCGGCACGTAACGTGACATCATAGCCACACCCTAAAGAAAATCGACACTTCAAGAAAATTCCTGACCGACACGTAACGTATACGTATACGTGGTTGCGTCCCTCCTCCCCGTCCCCCGTAATCCTGCCCGTAACGTGCGAATCGACGTGCGTGAAGCGGATGGCGGACAGGAATGATGCGAGATTTCGGGTGGATCGGCGATCGGGCACGTAACGTGTCGGGTGCGCGCAATCCCGTTAACGTTAACGGGATTGCCGGCCGCGCCGGTCAAAAAAAATCACTTCCTCCGAAAATTCCTGCTTCGGGCGTTAACGTTAACGTTAACGGGTTTGACTGGGAATCCGGTCTTGGCCAATCTCGCCGTCGATTCGGGTTTCGATTCGAACGAATAGGCGAGGCATGACGGCGAACGTGACCATTCCACCGAAGCGATTCCTCAGCCGCACGGAGGCGGCGGAGTGGCTCGGGGTATCGGTGGATACGTTCATGAGATTCGGCATTCCCTATTGCGATCTCGGGCCACGTTGCCGGCGCTGGGACATCGTTGACATCGTCGCCTTCGCGGAGGACAACAAGAGGTGCGACAGCGCCCGAACCTCTGAGACACAGAGGAGACGGCAACCATGCGACTCTACAAACGCAAGAGCTCGCCCAAGTGGTGGGCCACCTGGTACGACCAGGACGGCAGACGCAGACGCAAGAGCACTGGGACTGAGGATAAGGAGCTAGCCCAGGCCCTTGCCGCCAAATGGCAACAGGAGAGCTTCATGGAACGACATTTCGGCGCGATGCCCGAAGTCCCGTTCCGTGACGCCCTCGTTCGTTACGGCAAGCAACGCCAGCGGGAGAACCCGCGAACCTACGCCGCAAGCACCCGCTACCGCCTGCAATGGCTGCTCGACCGGTTCGACGGCCTGGATATCAGCGAAATCACCCTTTCCGTCATCCAGGACTTCGCTGACGAGCGGTTGGAGCAGGTCAAGGAAGCCAGCGTCCTGAAAGAACTTTCGATGCTGAAGGCGATCCTCAACAAGGCCCATCGCGAAGGCAGGTTGATCGCGGTGCCGCCGTTCCCGAGGATCAAGCAACAGAAGGGACGGTGCCGTTGGATGACGGTGGACGAGGAACGGCGGCTGCTGGCCGCCGCCGCGTCCCACCTTCGCCCGTTGATCGCTTTCGCGGTCGATACGGGCGGAAGGCGGTCAGAGCTTCTCAAGCTGGATTGGCGGAATGTCGATCTGGAACGGGGCCTGATCACCTTCACCAAGACCAAGAACGGCGAAGACCGCTCCGTGAGGCTCACGGAGCGCGCTAGAGGGGTCTTGTCCGATTTGGGGCCTCAACCCTCTGGTCCCGTCTTCACCTACGCCGGGAAGGCCATTCTGGACCCGAAAACGTCCTTCGCCACCGCCCGGAGGAAAGCGGGGATCGAAGACCTCCGGTTCCATGACTTGAGGCACACGTTCGCCTCAAGATTGGCCCAACAGGGTGTTTCGCTCTACGAAGTGATGCACCTGACAGGGCACAAGAGCATGTCGATGGTCCAGCGTTACGCCCACCTGGCCCCAGACTACCAGGCAGGGGCCATCGCTGCCCTCAATGCCTATGGGCACGATTCGGGCACAGTGGACTTCAACGAGTCCTCAACAAAACCGCCTAACCCTTTGATAAATTGGCGCGCCCGACAGGATTCGAACCTGTGACCTCTGCCTTCGGAGGGCAGCGCTCTATCCAGCTGAGCTACGGGCGCCCCGGGGAGTCGGGACTGTATACGGATATGGTGGTCCGTGAAAGGCGCTTATACCAAGGGGCACTGATAATGACCCATAGAGATCGCCTCGGCGTCCCGCCGGGTAGGAGGAAAGCCGCCGGCGATGCGGTGACATCGTCAAGGCTTTTCGACGCCCTCCGGCGGCACGCCGAGGCGATCTCTATGGGTCATTATCAGTGCCCCTTGGTATTATGCGAGCTTTCCGTCTCACGCCAGGGTTTCGATCCTGGCCCCCTCGACGTCGAACACGGTTTGGCCCTGCACCGGCTGGCCCTGGAACAGGCCGATGGCGAGCCCTCCCCTGGCCCGCGGCGAAAGAGCGCAACACAAACCCGCCGCCAAGGGTATCGTTTTTTCTCCGGCCAACCGAGGTCCCGCCGGTGCCTCGTAATTAACCACAGGTTACAAGCCGGCCCATAAATGATCTACGTTATGGCAACCAGGGTATCCAGGCCACGAACAGGAGGCGACCCGGGTGAAAGCCGACGTGCACAACACGCAGGAAAATGACGGCACGACGACCGAGGTAAGCGAAGTGGGCGCCTTCCAGGTGGCGCCCGAGGGGCATTTCATCCGCGCCGACGGGGCGATGGCCCGGATTCTCGGCTACGACTCCCCGGAGGAGCTGATTTCGAGAATCACCGACATCGCCCGGCAGTTCTACTGGAACCCCAGGGAGCGCTACCGTCTCCTCGGCCGGTTGCTGGAGGACGGCGGTTTCAGGAACAACCGGGCGCCGGTGCGCCGCAAGGACGGCAAGGTCATCTGGGTCTCCGAAAGCGCCCGGGTGGTCCGCGACCGGGAAGGCGGCATCCTGTACTTCGAAGGCACCCTCCAGAACATCAGCCGGCACGTCCACGCCGCCCGCAAGACCCATCGCCGCGTCCCGGCCGCTCCAACCTTGCGGAGCGCCGAGCAGATCAGGCTGCTGTCCAAACGCGAGAGCGACGTCTACACCCTGCTGGTCAAAGGCAAGACCAACAAGATGGTGGCCGTCGACCTCGGCATCAGCGAGCGCACCGTCGAGTTCCACCGCGCCAACCTCAAGCGGAAACTGGACGTGACGTCGCTGGCCGAACTGATCGCCTTCGACGCCGGCGCCGTAACCGCCGCCTGATCCATATTGGGAATCGGCCCTAGGGCGTGTCCCCATGAATGACATCGCAATCAGATGTCAGCTTGCCTCACCGATGTCCGCTAAATGCTTGAAAGCAGACCTTCGGGCGGAGGTTTCGTCACTTCCGGGTTTAGCCAGAAGCGGACCTTATTTCTAATCGTGTATGCTGTTCCCCGAAAAACGAGATAGGTACGTAGAATGACGCTGATAATGTCATACCAGAAACAAAGTAATATTGTGATGCTCGGCGACCTGCTCCTATCGAACACCGACTATCCTCAGCAAACTCCTATATCAGTTCCTGCCCGGTTTGATGATCGCTTTCCAGTAAGCAATCTGAATTTGTCTCGTCTGGAGCAGAAGATAGTGATCTTAAATGATCATCTGGCAGCCGCTTGGGCGGGCAATTTTATAAGGGGCTGTCCTAGCTAAGGACGTTTTTGTCTCAGATTTACCCATGCTTTCAATTGGTTAAGCAGTTCTCGATGATCACCTCCGTTAAACCGCCATTCGCACTCCTTGAGGAACAGGTGAAAGCTCTGTTTCGGGACGCCATTGAAGCGCCGCAAGTGCCGCTTCGCCTGGTTCCAGAAGTTCTCGATCCCGTTGATGTGCTTCTGCTGGTCGACGAATCGCTCCGAGTGGTTGATCCGGACGTGGCGAAAGTCGGAAACATCCAGGGCATCATAGCTCGTAAAGCCGTCCGTGTAGACGACGCTGTCAGGCAGGATCATGCGTTCCATGATCGGCATCAGCGTGGCTGTCCGGGCATTCGGGATCATCACCGTGTAGACCTTCCCTCCGCGCTTCAACAGCCCGAAAACCGGGACTTTCCCACCTGCGCCCCGACCACGCTTGCCTTTGCGGGCGCCACCGAAATAACTCTCATCAACCTCGACCTCTCCGGCGAAGGGCGAAGCCCTTTCCATTTCCTCGGCGATCACCTTGCGAAGCCGAGTGTAAAACGAGGCCGCCGTGTTCCGGTGAACACTCACCAGTTCGCCTGCCGCTCGAGCCGTCGTGCCGGCGACGAAGTGCTCGATCAGCCGGCCTCGCTTCCAATCGCTGAGCCTGCTCTTCCTCTCGTACATCATGCCATCCTAGCCTAAGCAAGTCGCTTAGCTAGGACAGCCCCATAATTAAATCTATTTAATTATATACAGGTACCAATTAATAG
>VRUH01000031.1:0-2121 GCA_019456185.1 Candidatus Glassbacteria bacterium
AGCTGAGAATTGCCGGTGTTGCGCATCCACATGTAGAGCACACCGTCCACGCTCAGCATCCCGCTGGCTTTCGAGCCGTCAGGTCCCTGGCCGACAGACTCACCTGTTTGGGTGCGGATGTTGATCCCGGTCCAGTCCTCGGGTCCGCCATCGATCCGGGCGAGTCCGTTGCTGAGTTTTTTCTCGATCTCGTGGCCGAACCCCCAGCCGTCGCCGTAAGCGGTGTAGAGCGCGCCGTCATCGGCCCAGGTGATCGGCCAGTTGTCGCAGTCTATCGCCGCGATATCGATCCCGTCAGCGGGCTCGAACGAGATCGAGTCGATCAGGCCGCTGGCGGGCAGGGCAGGTGAGATCACGGCCTCCATCACCGGATCGAGCAGGTATTTTTCGATACCGCCCCAGAACGATGGTTTTTCGTTCGTATCGAGCAGGCTGCCGTTGCGCACGATTATCATCCCGAGGCTGGGGATAACCAGCAGCACCTGGTTGCCCGCGCCCGCCCCGGCGAACGCGTCTCGGGGGACATTTTCCCAGACACCGTCGAAATTGGAATAGAACCCCAGGGCGGGGGCCGGGTTCGGCTCGCCGTCGGGCCGCGGGGGAAGGGGGGTGCCGGCGTATTGCACAACCCTGTGCGCCCAGGTTGAATCCACCAGCTGCCTGCCCTCCCAGTTCCCCCGGCGCAGCATCAGACGTCCAACCCGTGCGATAGTGCGCGCGGTGTAGCCGCCGCCGCCCCAGTTGGGCACCAGTTTCAGGCCGTCCACCTCGAATGTCTCTCCGTAGCCCATCGAGTAACTCGCCGGCGGAGCGCCGATTGGGTCCATGATCCGCTGCTGGAGCAGCGTGCGGACGTCGATTTTCATTCTGGCGGTGATCACGTTACTCAGCAGGCCGATCCCGGGATTGCTGTAATCGTAGCGGCTGCCCGGCTCGAAAATTACCGGCGCCTGGCGCGAGGCCATGCTGAACGGATCGGGGTCCTGGTCCCAGAAGCGCAGTTTCCAGCCCGACTGCTCGAAATGTCCCAGGCCGGGCGTCTCGGCGTTCTCGATCCCCGAACTGTGGGTGGCCAGCTGGCGGATCGTTATTTTATTGCGCAGGGGATCGTCTTTCCAGTATGGGATATAATGCCACACCGGGTCGTCAGGCTGCACCGCGCCGTCGGAGAGCGCCACCAGCAGGCTCATCCCGCCCACCAGCGCCTTGGCCAGGCTGGCGGTGTAGTGTTGCTTGTCCGGACCGTGTCCCTCGGCATACCACTCCAGGGCGATCCTGTCGTTGCGCACAACCAGCAGGGCCTTGGTTCCGTGCTGACGGTGGACGTCAATCATCGCGGCCAGTTTAACGCTGTCCAGGCCGGCAAGTTCGGGCGGCGTGGTTTCCCACTCGAATGAGTTTTCCGTAGCTGCCGGCAGGTTGAGCGGTAAGGCGAGCGCCAGCAGGGCCAGTATATTTTTGATACGAAAGGGCATCTGTCCTCCGGGAATAATAGTGGGCGGTCGTCGTCTTTTTCGCTTGTCAATCCGGCCGGGAAGCGACTAGTTGACTTGTCCCGGCGGGAAGTTTGCTCTAATATATAGCGACTGAATCAAAGCTTACAACTGTTAGGTGAAAGGCGGGGGTTATTTTGAAGTTCTTATCTTTCCTGTTCTCAAGTCTGATCCTGCTGGCGGGCTGCGCCGGCCCGCCCGAACAGACCGTGGATGAGCCGGCCCGGCAGACTGTCTGGCCCGAAACGGCCCGCGACGTGGAGATTGTCTCCAGCGTGGACGGGACTGTCCAGCCGGCCAGGTTTTACGTACCCGAGGATCAGCAGGGCGCGGCGCCGTTGCTGGTGCTGCTGCACACCTGGAGCGGCGACTGGACGCAGGAGATGGGAATCGAATGGCTTGAACAGGCTGTCGAGCGCGGCTGGGCGCTGATCCACCCTGATTTCCGCGGACCCAACGGCCGTCCCGAATCAACCGGCAGCCGGATCGCCACGGCCGATATCATGGATGCGCTGGACTATGCTCTGGAGCACGCGGAAATCGACCGGACGAAGATTTATCTGGCGGGCACCAGCGGAGGCGGACACATGTCGCTGCTCACCGCCGGGCGCCACCCGGAGCTCTGGGC
>VRUH01000031.1:2131-15330 GCA_019456185.1 Candidatus Glassbacteria bacterium
CGATATTCGACCTGGCTCGCTGGCACGCAGAATGCGTGGAACGGAGGCTTCGCTACGCCGACGAGATGGAGGCCGCCTGCGGCGGTGCGCCCGGCGTAAGCCCCGGAGTCGACCGCGAGTACCATGCCCGCTCACCGATGAGCGTGCTGGACGGTACGGGTGGCGTGGCGATCGAGATCAACGCCGGGATCCACGACGGGCACACGGGGTCTGTGCCGGCGGGCCATGCCCTGCGGGCATTCAACATGCTGGCCGCCGCCAACGGTGAGCCGGACAAGGCGCTGACCGAGGACGAGATAACTGAATTTGAGCTGACAGAGGCCGTACCGGCAGGGCTGGCGGGCGAGCGGGTGAACGACCCGTCGTACGGAGAGAAGCGGGTGCTGTTCCGCCGGGCAGCCGGTCCGGTGCGGGTGACATTATTCGAGGGCGGTCACGAGGGGCTGCCCTCGGCTGGCTGCGAGTGGCTGTCGCGGCAGTCGAAAAACTAGCGCCGGGTATCGTTCAAATTTTGTGGATTGCAGGTTACTTTTTTATCAGACAGGAGGCCGATAATGCTCAGGCTCGCGATGTTACTGCTGTCGTTGACCGTTCCGGCTGCGCTGAGCGCGGCGGCGGTCAAGTCCGAGGACCCCTCGTTCGCCGAGGTGATTGCCGAAGACGCCGTGCTGGAGACAGTGGCCGCGGGGCTTCAGTTCACCGAGGGACCTGTCTGGATCGAGGGCCGGGCAGGTGGAGCGCCGGGCTACCTGCTGTTCAGCGACATCCCGGCGGATATAATCTACCGCTGGTCGGCCGCGGACGGGCTGTCTGTCTGGCGGCAGCCCTCTGGTAAAAGCAACGGCCTGCTGCTGGATTCCAAAGGCCGGCTGCTGGCCTGCGAGCACGGCAACCGTCGCGTGAGCCTGGTCCTGGCGCCAGACAGCGCGATTACTCTGTGCGACAGTTACGGCGGCGGGAAACTCAACAGCCCCAACGATATCGCGCTGGACACCGACGGATCGCTGTGGTTCACCGATCCGCCCTACGGGCTGGAGGGCCGGGAACAGGAACAGGGGGCGCAGAACGTGTTCCAGATGCAGTCCGACGGCGGCGAGCCGCAAGTGGTGGCCGATGATTTCCACCGGCCCAACGGGATCGTATTCTCGCCGAACAAAAATGTATTGTATATCTCCGACAGCGGGCTGGGCCACGTGCGCAGTTTCCGGGTCGCCGACGGGGAGCTGGAAGAGATCGGGATGTTCGCAGAAATCGCTCCCGGCGGCCCCGACGGGATGTGCGTGGACGTGATGGGCCGGGTGTACGTTACCGCGGGCGACGGGGTCCAGGTGTTCAGCCCGCAGGGTGAGTTGCTGGGGCGGATCCTGACTCCTCACCAGCCGACCAACTGCTGTTTCGGCGGTCCAGAGTGGAAGACACTGTATATCACCGCACGCCCCGATGTATACGCCGTGAAACTGCTGGTAAGGGGACTTCCCTGACCAACAGACTCATTTGAATGAAGATGGTTTGACCGGAAAGACATCGATGGTCTCACACCTTGACTAATCTATTGCATTTAAAGGGAGTTTAAGTTATATAACTCAACCTTGGATACCGCCGGATTTGTCCGTTCCGCGCTGTCGGTTTACGCGTGTTGCCGGTTTATTCTGCGATGCCTCGGCGGCATCACTGCTTCATCCAGCTTCGAAAACTAATATTCTTTACTTCCTACCCATCATGTACAGGGGGACACTCCATGTTTAAACGGTTGTCCACAGCGGCGGCTACTATGCTGATGATGGCACTGGCTTTCACCTCCTGCGGTGAATTCAAATCATCCGGTGAAATCGGTATCACGAGTCCCGACGGTAAGATCTCAATGGTGTTTGCGCTCAAGGAAATGCAGCCGCCCTATCCCGAGGGCGTAAACATGTATTACACGGTTTCCTATCAGGGCAAGCAGTTGCTGGCTGAATCACCGCTTGGGATTCAGCTCGGTGATGAAGGGACTGTCTCGGGTAATCTGGTGATAATGTCGGTCAGCGAGTCGTCCGGTTCGGATCAGTTCGATACGCCGCTGAGTAAACAGGCTTCGGTCAAGGCTGATTATAATGAAACCAGGATTACGATGCGTCAGAAGGTGATCCCGGCGATCACATTCGACCTGGTGATGAGGGCGTACAACGACGGGGTGGCATTCCGCTATTTTTTCCCCGTGCAGAAACCGGATATCAAGTTCCCCTCCGCCAAGCATAGCGGCTTTCTGGAGGAATTTATCCTGACCAACGAACTCACAGGTTACTATTTCCCCGATGACGCCGATATTTTCTCCCTGTTCCAGATCATGCTACCCCCGCACAACTACGAAGGCAACTATGTCAAAGCCAGGTTGAGCGACGTTACCCGCGACAGCACTGTCGCCCTGCCGTTGCTGGTCCAGTATGCGGACGGCACGGCTCTGTGTATCGCCGAGGCGGACCTGGAACACTACCCCACCAGCTATCTCAGCGGTTCGCGAAATATCGATTACGCGTTGAGCAATGTGCTGGTTCCGCTGCCCGGTGAAAAGCAGGTCAAAGGTACCGGCACGGTCCCGTTCGAGACCCCGTGGCGCGTGCTGATGATCGGCGAAAGCGCCGGCAAGCTGATCGAGTCCGACCTGATCATGGCTCTCAGCGATCCGAGCAAGCTCAGCGACGTTTCCTGGATTCAGCCCGGCAAAGCATCATGGGACTGGTGGAGCGGCAAAGTGACGAATATCCGTCGCAGCCGCGCCACAGAGGGCGATTTCGAGACCTCCACCTACAAGCACTATATCGATTTCGCCGCCGAAAACGGCCTGGAATACACACTGATCGACGCCGGCTGGTACGGTGAGCACCGCAACCCCGAAGAGGATGCTACCACTCCGATCGAGTCGGTTGATATGCCGTACCTGATCGACTATGCCGACTCCCTGGGGGTCAAGCTGATGTTATGGGTCAACTGGGAAAGCCTGATGGCCGGTAACGACTCGATTTTCGACAAGATGGAACAGGCTTTCGCTACGTATCAGCAATGGGGAATCTCCGGAGTCAAGATCGATTACATGAACCGCGACGACCAGAAGATGGTCGACTGGTACCGCAAGACCCTCGAACTGGCTGCCGGGCATAAGCTGCTTGTCGATTTTCATGGCGCTATCCGCCCGGACGGGATTCGCCGCACATGGCCCAACCTGATCACCCGCGAGGGCGTCTTGGGTCTCGAATATGTCAAGTGGAGCGACCGGGCCAATCCCGAGCACGATGTTACTATCCCGTACACACGCATGCTGCTCGGCCCGATTGATTACACTCCCGGCGGATTCAACAACACTGTCGAAGGCAAATTTGCCCCGCGCAATATCAATCCCGAAGTTATGGGCACGCGTGTTCACCAGTTGGCGATGTTTATCGTCTATGAAAGTCCGCTGCAGGTCCTGGCCGACAGTCCGAGCAACTACGCCGGCGAGGATGGGCTCGACCTGATCCGCGAGGTCCCGACTGTCTGGGATGAAACCCGGTTCGTTGACGGGGTGCCCGGCGATTATATAGTGCTGGCACGCCGTAAAGGTGATGTCTGGTACCTGGGCGCAATGACCGACTGGGAAGGCCGCGAGTTGGAGATATCGCTGGATTTCATGGGAGCCGGCAGTTGGAACGCCCGTGTCTGGGCCGATGGCGCCCGGGCTGACCAGAATGCCGAGGATGTGGATACGATGGAAATGGAAGTCGACACCGGCGCGCCGCTGGCGATCAAGCTGGCCCCCGGCGGCGGGTTTGCAGCAATACTGACCAGAGGTAACTGAGTGAAGAAGAAAAACGGATGACTGACAAAAAGGGGCCGCACCCATCGAGGGTACGGCCCCTTTATCATGTCCGGTTCGAGGATAAGAGGTCTTGCCTGGTTTAGTGTTGATGGTCAAGGCGCGGGCCGGCACGGGAGTTGCTTTTCCCGCATCATCAGAGTTACCGCCCTGTGGTGTTCTGGCAACTCCCGTGCCGGCCCGCGCTTTTCAGCCTGTCGATCTCCGGCAGTAATTTTTGCAGCCTTTGCCGCTCGCCGCGCTCTCACCCCCGGTGTCGGTCTCCGGCGAGCTGACCGCAGGCCCCGGCGATATCGCTGCCGTGGGATTGGCGCAAGGTGACCGCTTTTTTGCTCACGTCTAACAGCTTGTCGCGGAACCTGATCAGTTCGGTCTGCGATGGCTTTCGGTAGGGAAGGCCCGAGACGGGGTTATATCCAATCAGGTTGATTTTGCAGGACAGGCGGTCGCTGATCCGGGCCAGTGCGGAAACATCGGCATCCCGGTCGTTGATCCCGGGAAGCACCAGGTATTCAAGCGTTATCCGGCGGCCGGTTATCCGGTTGCATTCCAGGCAGGCGTCGATCAGCTCAGGGAGCGGAACCTTGTTGGCGATCGGCATCAGTTTGCGGCGGAGAGAGTCGTCGGCCGTGTGAAGGCTCAGGGCGAGTTTGACCTGGGGGAACTCTGTGCTGAACCGGACCATCTGCTCCGGCAGGCCTACCGTGCTGACTGTTATCCTGCGAGCGCCGACCTGCATGAAATCGATGTGGTTCATCACCCGGATTGCCGCTGCCAGGTTTTCGTAGTTCAGCAGCGGTTCGCCCATGCCCATGAACACGTAATTAGGGCTGCGGTCGCTGTTGCCGGCGTCGTTGTCCCGGGTTTCACCTCCCTGGCCGTTGCTGACCGGATGGATCGCCTGGATCAGGATTTCCCCGGCGGTCAGGTTTCGACCGGCGCCCAGCCTGCCGGTGGCGCAGAACGAACATCCCAGCGCGCAGCCGGTCTGGGTCGAGAGGCAGACAGTTTTGTGGCCCCGTTGCATCGGGATCACTACGCTCTCGGCAGCTGAACCGTCGCCGGCGCGCCAGAGGTATTTGGTGGTCCCGTCGCGGCTGATCGATTCGCCCGACAGGCACACGGGGTATAGCTCGTAAGTCCCGGCGAGCTGTTCCCGCAGGTCCTTGGGCAGGTCGGTCATCAGAGCGAAATCGAGCGTTCCCCGCTGGAACACCTGGCGCAGAATCTGTTTTACCCGGAACGGCTTAACACCCCACTTGCTGAGCTGTTCGCTCAAATGTACGGGTGTATCGGTTACGCCCAGGTCCAGGAGTGAGACTTTATTCTTGGACTGTTTTTGCTCGTTCATCACGGTTAATTTTGATTCTGCTTTTAAGAAAACAGGGGCTCACGGTTAGTGCGCCCCTGCGCATTACTTTGTAATAAATATTGGCCGGATCAATCGCTGCCCTCGACAAAAGTTGTTACCCAGCCGACCACCTCGTCGATTTTCACCCTGTGCTGGTCCATCGAGTCGCGCTCGCGGATCGTGACTGTCCCGTCTTCCAGCGTCTGACCATCGGTGGTGATCCCCAGCGGAGTACCGGCCTCGTCCTGGCGACGGTAGCGACGGCCGATCGACCCGCCCTCATCGTAGAACGACTTGTGCACAGGCTTAAGCCGCTCGTAGATATCTTTCGCCGCCGCCACCATCCCCTCTTTTTTTACCAGCGGGAACACGCCGGCCTTGATCGGCGCCAGCCGGGGCGACAGACCCAGCACAACGCGGTCCTCCTCCTCGCGGTAGGCGTCCACCAGGCAGGTCAGCAGGGTACGGTCGCAGCCTGCTGAGGTCTCGACCACAAACGGCACGAACCGCTCGCCGGAGGCCTCGTCGAAATAACTCAGCGCGTTTTTCTTTCCGCAATATTCGTTATGCCGCCGGAGGTCGAAATCGGTGCGGTTGTGCACGCCCTCCAACTCCTGCCAGCCGAACGGGAATTCGTATTCGATATCGAACGCCGTGCGCGCATAATGGGCCAGTTCATCGGGGCCGTGCTCGCGCCAGCGAAGTTTTTCCGGGGTAAGCCCGAGCGCCAGATAATATTCCATCCGGTCGCTACGCCACTTCTCGAACCATTCCTCGTCCGTGCCCGGCTTGACAAAATACTGCATCTCCATCTGCTCGAACTCGCGGGTGCGGAACACGAAATTACCGGGAGTGATCTCGTTGCGGAACGCCTTGCCGATCTGTGCGATCCCGAACGGCACCTTGCGCCGCATGGCGGTCTGGACGTTGAGGAAGTTGACGAAGATGCCCTGGGCGGTTTCGGGGCGCAGGAACACCTCGCTGCTTTCGTCCTCCACCGGTCCCATGTGCGTGCGGAACATCAGGTTGAACTTGCGCGCCTCGGTCAGCGTATCCTTGCCGCAGTTGGGGCATGATGAGGTGTCGATCTGGTCGGCTCGGAAGCGCCGCTTGCAGCTCCTGCAGTCCACCAGCGGATCGGTGAAACCCTCCACGTGGCCGCTGGCTTCCCAGACCCGCGGATGCATCAGGATACTCGTGTCCACTCCGTCCACATCGTCGCGGCGGCGAGTCATCCACCACCACCAGAAATCCTTGACGTTGCGTTTCAGTTCCACGCCCAGCGGCCCGTAGTCGTAACACGAATTAAGCCCGCCGTAGATTTCGCTGCTCTGGAAAATGTATCCCCGCCGCTTGCACAGGCTTACCAGCTTGTCCATGACTGTTTCGGTCTTGTTGGCCGCCATCCTGTTACGCTCCTTGCGCCCTTGATATGTATTCTGAGTTCCGCTAACTGCCGCAAAGATTACAAATTTAACCGAATTCTGGTGATAAGTCAACTGAGATTAAGGGTTTGCACGGTTCGTGCAGGCATTGTCAAAGCTGGGAGGAGCCGCTAATATACATCTAATCGGCCGATAACCTGCCAATATTTTGACAAACTTAGGAGAACGATGCTATTTTTACGGCGATTTTCCAACCACAAATCACCGGCAGCACCCGGGAGGTTGGGAGGGACGGGACTTTTTTGCCGGTGGAGCCTTTATCGCAGCAGATTACCCATTAAAATGACGGAGCAACAATGACTCCCCGCGAGTTTCCCGCGCGCCTGACACAGGCACAGAAAGTGCGGGCCCAGCGCAGGTTTCTCTGGTTCGCATCGACAAACGCGCTGTCCTACGCCGCCCTGGCCGAGAGCGTGCTGGTCCTGTTCGCCCTCCAGTTGGGTGCGCGCGACTGGCATATCGGCCTGCTGACAGGTTACGTCTACCTCGCGCTGGTGTTCGTGCTGGCGGGCAAGGTGCTGGTGTCGAGGTGGGGGGCGGCGCGCACCCACAGCGCCTGCTGGTTCACCCGCAACCTTGTCGCCGGCTCGTTCATCCTCGCCCCCTGGCTTTACGTCAACGTTTCGCCAGCGGTGGGACTGGGCTGGCTGATGGTGGCCGCCCTGGTGTTCTTCATCTTCCGCGCCATGGGACTCTCGGCGGAAAATGTCCTGATCAATGATATCACCGGCCCCGAGGACCGCGGCCGCTTTATCGCCCGCTGGCAGGGGTTCGCCTATATCGCCATGCTCGGCATGCTCATTGGGGTCAGTTTCTGGCTGGGCGAGACCCCCGAGTTCTGGCGCTTCCAGTGGCTGATCGGAATCGGCTGCGTGCTCGGGGTGGCCGCCAGCGTGTTCATGTTCAACGTCCCCGAAAGCGCAGGCCCCCGCGATTCGAGCCGCGAGCCGCTGGTCAACACCCTGCAGACTCTTTACGGCAAACGTAGGCTGAAAAGGCTGCTGGTGATGTTCGCCGTGGTCTACGCCGGCATCCAGCTGCTGGTGCCGTTCCAGATCCTGGCGGTCAAGAACGGCTACGGGACCGGCGACCGCACCACCATCATTTTCGTGGTGCTGCAGATGCTGGGGATGGTGGCCGGGAGCTGGCCCGTGTCGCTGATGATCGACCGTACCGGCCCGCGCCCGATCCTGATCCTCAACGTGTTCGGCTTGGCCGTGCTGGCCGCGCTCTGGGCCGTCTCGCCGGACACCGCCCAGCTGGCCTATACGGGCTTGTTGTTCTTCCTGGTCGGCTGGACCATGGTCGGCGTGTTTATCGCCGGCGGGCACTACTTCCAGAACGTGGTCCCCGGCGGCAGCATCCTCAACATGAACCTGCTCACGCTGGTGGTGCAGGGTGCCTCGGCCGGCCTGGCCGGCACCGTGATCGGCGGCGGACTGCTGGAGCTGCTGCGCGAGTTCGGGCTGGGCGGGATGGAGGTCTACCGCACCTATTTCACCGCCGTGGTGGCCGTGTTCGGCCTGGCCGTGGTGAGCGTGATCCGGCTCCAGCCGCTGACCGAGCGCAAGGTGCGCGAGGTGGTCGGGATGATGTTCTCGCCGCGCGACTGGCGCGCCCTGGTCAACCTCCAGCGCTTGAGCGACGCGCCGGAGCGCGACGAGAGCCTGGAGCTGATCGAGGAACTGGGTACCCTGGGCAGCGAGCTGGGCGAGACCGCGCTGGTGGAGTATCTCGACAGCCCGCTGATCACTGTGCGCACCGCGGCGCTGGAGGCCCTCGACCGGATCGAGTTCGGCGATTCCACCACGTTCCGGCTGATCGAGGAGGTTAAGGACGGTGAGTTCAGCACCGCCTTCATGGCCGCCGAGATCCTGGGCCGCCACCGGGTGGCCCAGGCGGCCAGCGCCCTGCGCGAGGCGCTCTACAGTAACGATTTCTTCCTGGAGGGCAAGGCGATGGTGGCCCTGGCCCAACTGGGAGACACGGCCAGCTACGGCCGGATTGCCGAGATATTCGCCACCACCTATAACCCGCGGCTGGTGATCCACGGGGCGCGGGCGCTGTACTACATGGGCGAGGCCGCCAACGTGGCCCCGCTGCTGCGAAAGCTCGACCCGCGCGCCCTGCCCGCCGAGCACGACCAGATCATGGCCAGCGCGATGGGCCTGCTGGGCTGGGGCGGGCAGTTTTTCCGGCTGATGACGCTCTACAACCGCGGCGCCGTGCTGGGCAACGACATGCTGGCCGACGACGTGGAGAAGCGGCTGCTGGCGCGCGGGGAGGAAGTTGATGCCGCCACGCGCGAGGCGATAAAAAACGCGCTGGAGGAGGCCGCCGCGCAGACGCTCTCCGGCGAACCGGCGGCGCTGTTGGCCCTACTACGCCTGGCAGAAAGCAAGAGCGAACACGGAAAACTAGTAAAAAACCTGCTGGAGGACGACGCGGCGCGGGTGCGCGCGGCCACCCAGCGTCTGCGGTTCAGCCTGACCATGCTGGGGGTTTATCTGCTGGTGGGGTGAAATCAATTAGTTATGAGCTAAATTATAATCTGGAAATGAAATGGATATGAGAAAAGAAATACATGCGCTAATATCCTGTAATATAAAAAGATAAAAATTCTTGACATGGAAATGAATTGGAAATATAATTGGTTATGATTAAATACACTGTTCCAAAAAACTGGATAAAATACGATAACTCAGAAATACAATCTGCACTGGTTGAGGCAGAGTCGGTAATTCTGGCTTTAAAGAATATTCCCTATCAAAGGGAATGGGTTGAGAAATTACAAACAATAGAGTTGAAGCGTGAAGTGGCTGGTACATCAAGGATTGAAGGTGCGGATTTTACAGAAAGCGAGTTAGATGAAGCGCTAAGGGATTCACCAGAGGAATTGTTTACAAGATCTCAGAAGCAAGCGCGAGCAGCTGTCAATACATACAGGTGGTTAGCCAACGTACCAGATGAGAGGCCAATCGATTCTGAGTTAATAAGGGAGATACATAAAAGAATTGTAACAGGTGCAGATGACGACCATTGTGAACCTGGTGCCCTGAGGAAATCTGATCAAAATGTAAATTTTGGACAGCCTAGGCATAGAGGAGCTTCCGGCGGTTCCGAATGCGAGAAAGCATTCTATGAATTTACAGATGCAATAATAGGTGAATTTCCAAAACACAATAAAATCGTCCAGGCACTTGCAATTCACTATCACTTGGCAGCGATGCATCCATTCCTAGATGGCAACGGGAGAACGGCCAGGGCAATGGAAGCCTTAATGCTGCAGCGATCGGGGCTTAGGGACACATGTTTTATTGCAATGTCTAACTATTACTATGATGAAAAAATTGCATATTTAAACGCATTGGCAGACTCACATCAAAACGGTCACAATATTACTCCTTTCCTGATATTTGGGTTGAAAGGCCTGTCTTTTCAAGTTCAACGCTTGTTGAAGGAGATAAAAATCCATGTGCAAAAGGCTGTTTATAGAAATGTAATGTATGATTTATTTGGAAGACTTAAAACTGGTCGGAGGCGCGTAATAGCTGAAAGGCAATTAATTATTTTAAAAATGCTTCTCGAAAAGGATAAACTGGAATTGATGATATTGTACGAAGCCGTAAAGGCTAATTTTGCTAATTTGAAGAACCCTCACAAAGCATATATTAGGGATTTGAACGGGCTTCTCGATTTAGGGGCCATAAAGTTGAATATAGTAGGGGATGAAAATTTGGTTTTTTTGCTCCCAAGACTTGAATGGCCAACCGAAATTACTGAATCTGATTTTCTCAAAAGGGTCAAGACCTTGCCAAAAGCCAAAACCACAAAATTTATTTAGGTCCTTCGACATTTCTTTCGTCCGCCAGGCGTACCTGGTCGCTATGACAGGTATACCCGGCCCCGTCACTCCCCCATAACCCTCCCCAGCCGCTCCAGGAACCCGGCGCGCACCTCATCCCACATCTCGTTGTGGCCGCGGCCCGTGCGCAGGGCAATCGGTCCCCAAGCCGGGCGCACACGCGGGTGCGCCCCTACACAGTTCTGGTGTAATAATTAATGGGTTGTAGGGGCGGACCCATGTGTCCGCCCGCGTTTATTGCGGTATACCGCATTTACTCCCCCATCACCCTCCCCAACCGCTCCAGGAACCCGGTGCGCACCTCGTCCCACATCGCGTTGTGGCCGCGGCCCGTGCGCAGGGCGATCAGGTTCTGCGAGGGGATAATGTACGCCCAGTTGAGTCCGCTGCCGGCGATCCGGAACATGTCCGGCGGGAACTGTTCTCCGAAAAGTCCGTCCGCGTTGCTTTTCATGTTGGGGTATTTTGCCGTTTCCCGGAACGAGCGCAGGAATTCCGCCGGGACAAGCTGCTCGCTCCCCCAGCGGCCGTCGCCCAGCAGCAGGTAGGCGAACCGCGCGTAGTCGCGCGGGGTCATCCGCAGGGCGCCGGCGCTGAACCAGCGGATATCCGCCTCAGGCTCCGGGGGGCCGTGGAAATCCAGGCCGGAAAAGCCGATCGGCCTGCACAGCCGCTCCCACAGAAACCGCCAGGCCGGGACCCCGTACACGCTGGACAGCACCAGCCCGACATGGCCGAACGCGACACTGGAATAGGCGGCGTCCACCATCCCCCACTCGTCCTGTCCGGCCCATTGCTCCGGGTGGCCCGGATCGAACACCAGCTTACCGGTCACCGGCCAGGCGTCGTCGTGGCCCACTATCCAGTCGGGGTACCAGGTCCACTCGTTGCGGCCCTGCTCGTGGTCGCCCCCGGCGGCGTCGCGCTCAGGCGCCAGGCCCGAGGTGTGGCGGAAAATCATCTCGAAAGTGATTTCCTCTTTCCCCGGGTCGGACAGCGGGAACCCGCCGGGGAGCCAGCGCGGGTCGTAGACCTTGCTCTCACGGTCGATCTCGAACGGGATTCTGTCGAGCCGGCTGTCCTCGGCCATCACCCCGAAACAGGCGATCGCGAAGCTTTTGCCGTTGGACGACAGGTAGGTGCGGAAGTCTTTCGCCTCCGGGACGTTGTACCACTCGCCCACAATCCAGCCGTCCTTGATCACGATAATACCCTTGTGCGCGGCGTAGGGCTGCCAGTTGCTGGAGGGTACGCTCAGGTTATATTGCCCGAACTCCTCCAGCGCTTCCGGGTCCAGCCCCAGCGAGCGCACGAACCCGGGTTCGGTGTTGACCCGCCAGCCGCCCTCGCGCTCCGGGGGCGGGAAATATTCTGCCGGGGCGAGCTGTTCGGCTTTTTCAGTCTCTGAGGTTTCCGGCGCGCAGGAGATCAGCGCAGTCAAGGCGAGCAGCGGCATCAGGACAGCGAGCGGGCGGAGCATGGAGACCTCCATCGACATTGAATTAAGCGGGATTACCGGTTTTATCCGGCGGCTTGTGCAGGAGGATCAGGTCGCCCTCGGCCACGCCGATATCGAGCGCGATACAGGAGCACTTGGCCTTGAGCAGGAAAAATGTCTGATGGGGTATTTCGCTGAGCGTTTCGTAGTTGCCCTGGCCTTTGCTGATCACCATGCCGGCCTCATCGAGGGCGGCGTGGAACTCCGCCGAGCAGTCGTCCAGCAGGCAGCCCGGAGCGTCGGAGCCGTTGTCGATCAGCCTCGCCACTTCCTCGATTCCCGCGCGACGGGAGTCTTCGAGGGTCACGTCGTTCAGGATCGGGCAGCCGCGGGCGACAAACGTGACCTCCACCGGCGCGAACAGCTCGTTTATCCAGCGGATGAACAGCTTGTCGAACACGATCTCGCCGGCGTTGTCCCCGGCGTAGAGGATTTTTGCAGAGGCGGCCAGCGCGTTCCTGAATGCCTCGACGCTCTCCCGGTCCGGCTCCCAGGCCAGAGCGCTTTCCACCGCCCGGTCGATATCGGAGCGGGTGAGGTGGATATTGATCCCGAAATCGATCACGTTGCCGGCCACGGCCAGTTTCAGCGCGGCCAGGAATGGGTCGTCAGCCCGGGCCACCCGCTGTTCCAATTCGGGAACCAGTTCCATCAGGTAGCCGGTGAACCTGGTCTTGGTCTCACCGTAGGGGTCATCGACCCCGCTCAGCTCGCGGATCGCCCGGTGGACACCCTGACCAAGCCCCGGCGGCGGGATCGAGTAGTCCCAGGCCGCTGCTGTCTTGAGGGCGCGTTCGAGTATTTTGCGGTGCAGGTTCTCGTCATCGCTCGCCAGCCGGGCGGCTTCCAGCGACTGACGCACGAAACAGGGGATACAATCGAGGTAGGTTCGCATTGCAGTTCCATGAATGACGGGTAGTAAAACTTTTCTTTTGCAGCCGGAAATGGACTAGGGGCGGACACAGGGGTCCGTCCCTACAAGTTATTGCGCCGCCGTTTGCGCGCGTCGATAGCCCGCACGAGAATGATACAGGCCGTGCTGCCGGCCACGGCCAGGGCGAAAATCATCAGGTAACCGTTGCCCAGTTTGTCCCCCGTTACCCAGACGGCCGCGGCCATAAAGAAACTGAGCGCGTAACGCAGCCAGCCGCCGCGCTGGGGTGGCTGGGGGGAGCGGTCCTCCTCGCGCCCAAAAATCTCGGCGTGCATCT
>VRUH01000031.1:15340-44455 GCA_019456185.1 Candidatus Glassbacteria bacterium
CTTCTCGGCTTTCTCCCGAAGGTCCGGCCTTTCGGGCGCCCCGCTGCGGGGACGCCGTCTGTTGCCCGAATGGGTCATTGTCAGCTGCTAACCGGGTGCGGCGGGGTGCGTCCCTCCAGCACCGAGCTCAGGTTCTTCGCGGCGATTTCGGCCATCTTCCGCCTGGTTGCATGGCTGCCGCTGCCGATATGGGGCAGCAGGACGGTATTATCCAACTCGGTCAGTCCGGGAGTCAGTACCGGTTCGTCGTGATAGACATCGAACCCGGCCCCGGAGATTTTACCGTTGCGTAACGCCCGCACCAGAGCACTCTCGTCGACAACCGGCCCGCGGGCGGTGTTGATCAGGAAGGCGGTGGGTTTCATCAGCCCGATCCTCCGCTCGTCGATCAGGTGTTTCGTCTCCCGGCTCAGGGGTGTGTGCAGGCTGATATAGTCCGCGCGCCGCATCAACTCGTCCAGCTCCACCCGCCTGGCGCCCAGTTGTTTTTCGACCTCCGGTTTGGCCTCACGGCTGAAATAGAGAATCTCCATCTCGAAGCCCAGCGCCCTGCGCGCCGTGGCCTGGCCGATCCGGCCCATCCCGACTATCCCCAGAGTTGCGCCGTAGATATCCCGGCCCAGGAACAGCTCCGGCGCCCAGCCAGCGAATTTGCCCGCGCGGGTATAGCGGTCGGCCTCGGCTATCCGGCGGCCGACCGCCAGGATCAGTAACCAGGCGATATCGGCGGTGGCCTCGGTGAGCACGCCGGGAGTGTTTGCGACGGTTACGCCGTTAGCGGCCGCGGCCGCGAGGTCGATATTGTTGTAGCCGACCGCGTAGTTGGAAACAACCTTCAGTTCCGGGTGGCTTTCGATAAACTCCCGGTCCACCCTGTCGCTGAGCATGGTTATCGCTCCCGCCGCGCCGCGGCAAATCTCGTTGAGTTCCCCGTAGCTGAGATTCCGCTCGTAAGGGCTGACAGTTACGTCGAATTTCTCTCCCAGCCGGTCGACAGCATCGCCGGGCAGACGGCGGGTCACGACAACTTTATCCATCCAGTGCTCCAGGTTGCCTTGATTTCGATCCGCTAGGCCTTGGCCCAGGCCCTGCGAAACACTCTCAGCGCGGCGGCGATCACGGTTTCGCTCTTCTCGCCATCCGACGGTTTGACCTCGAATGAAACCATCGGCGGCCTTTTGCGGTTGAGGAAGCCGGTATTCTTGAGGGTATTGATAAAGTCCCGTGTCTGATCGACCCGGTTGGCCCCGGCGGGGTTGCCGAAGCCGGGGTGCTGGTCGCCGTAGAGCGGGTGCCCCTCCAGCAGGACCGCGTTACCCAGGTGGGCGCTGGCCAGGTAGTCCTGCACCGGAAAAATCGCCTGTTCCGGAGTTTCGCCCAGCAGCGGAAGGTGGCTGAGGTCGACGCACACGCCGAAATTGTCCGCGCCCCGGGCGTAAACCAGTTCGCACAGGTGCAGCGCAGTCTCGGCGGGACCCACCAGCGCTTTCTTGTCGATCTTCCGGTCGAACACCTCGAGGATGATTTTCGGCCCGTTCCTGGACTGGCTGTAGGCGCAGAGTTCGGCGATCAGGTCGGCGGTGCGCTGAAGGCTGCCGGAGCGCTTTTTATCACCGGGATCGGGTCCGCTGAGCATGGCGACGCTCTCCGCGCCCAGTTCGATTGCCTGGTCCACGTGACGCTGCAGAAGATCCAGCACCCGCTCGCGGGCCGCCTTGTCCTCCGAGCCGGGATCGAACCCGCCGGCCAGGATCGACGGCTGGGCCGCCAGGCCGAGATCGAGCATCGAACTCTCCAGCAGGCGCTTGAGCGGCTCCAGCAGGCGCTCGTTCTCCACCAGCTTGATTTCGATACAGCGGAAATCGGGGATGTGGGCAATCTGCTCCACAGTGGGCAGCAGCGCCGTCTCGTCCCGCATCACCTGCGGGAACGCCATGAAATGGACGAGCCCCAGCCGGAGGTACTGTTCGACAGGTTCGATCATCGTATTCCGCTCCTGCTCCAATCTCTGTAGCGGGCGACAGGCTTAAGCGCCACACCCGATACCGGCGGCCACGATCAGCACGCCGGCGATAGTCTTGGCGTCGGTGATCTCGCCGGCAGCGATCATCCGCCTGATCTGCTCGATCCCGAACTCGGCGACCTCGAAATGCTCCATCGGGTCCGGATCGGGATTGCCGGGAGCCAGTTCGTGGGCGCTGAACAGGTCGATTATCTCATCACAGAACCCCGGAGTTGTGCGCAGGCGGGTGAGCAGACTGACCCTGCCGGCCCGGTAACCGGTTTCCTCGGCCAACTCGCGCGCGGCGCACTCCGCGGCGTCCTCGCCCGGATCGCGCATCCCGGCGGGGATTTCCCACAGGCTCTCATCGACTGCGTAGCGGTAGTGGCGGACCAGCACGATCCCGCCGCTTTCCGTGACAGGCACCACCGCGCTGGCCGCGCTGGCTCGGACCACCTCCCGCCGCGACTGCCGCGGAGCGTGGTCTTCGACGATCTCGTCCACGTAGACCTCAATCAGCTTACCGACCAGCACCCGTTCGCTCGAGATTACTCTGGCTCCACCGGCCACTTTCACTGTCCTTTCTATCCCCGTATCCGTTACCAGTCCGGTTCCATATCCGCACAGGATTTACGCAGGTCCCCGATCCGCTCGGCGTAATCATCGCTCCGGAAAATGAATGTCCCGGCCACCAGCGTGTTGACTCCGGCGGCGGCCGTCAGCGGCGCGGTCACGGGATTGATACCGCCGTCAATCTGGATCAGCGGGTCCAGCTCGTGCTCGGTGCAATGGCGTTTGAACGCGCGCACCTTGTCCAGCACGTCCGGGATAAACCGCTGGCCGCCGTAGCCCGGATAGACACTCATGAACAGCACGAGGTCCACCAGATGGGCCACCGAGATCATCTCGTCGACAGGCGTGTTGGGGTTGATAGTCACCCCGGCCTGGATACCCTTGGCGTGCAGGTAGTCGATCAGCCGCGGAGCATCGGCGGTGACTTCGAGATGGAAATTGACCAGCGAGCAGCCGGCGTCGATATAGCCGTCCACATACTTCTCCGGCTGGACAATCATCAGGTGGGCGTCGAACTGCAGGTCGCAGATGGCCGTATAGCGGTGGATAGTTTCGATCTCGAAGGTGACCGGCGGCACGAACCGGCCGTCCATGATATCCAGGTGGATGCCCTCCACGCCCGCCGCCTCGATCAGCTCGAACTCGGAGCGCATGTTGTCGTGGTCGGCGTTGAGGATCGAGGGATGGATGCGTACGTTCATCTGCTCACCCGCTCTTTGCGGTTAATCGTTTCAGTTACATGTTAACTCAACCGATAATCTGTTCACCGAAATTAGCCCGTTGTCCGCTGCCGGTGAGCCAGTCCTCACTTCGATAACGCTTGTCCGCCAGGTATTCGGCCATCCTGAGTTCGTGCGGCTCCGGTGCGCTATCGTGCAGCTCCACCCCGAAATGGTCGGCGAACCCGCCGCGGATGGCCGCCGCGGTTTCCGCGTAGCCCACCTCGCGGCCCAGGATATCGGTCAGCGAAGTCACCGCGGCGCGCAAGTTTGTTGCCAGTGCTTCACGCTGGTCATCTTCAAGCCCAACGGGCTTCAGCCCGGCCAGCTTGTCCTGGCAGTTGGCCAGCAGCAGCGAGCCCTGCTGGAGGAAAGCCGCGCCGCCCGGCAGCCTGAACTGTGCGCTGCCCACCAGCTTCCGGCCGCCGAGAGAGACTTCGTGACGGGCCGCGCTGGTGAAACACGGATTGCGCATCCCGGCGGCGCCGCGTTCGGCAGCGGAGGGATTCACCATTTCCGGACTGTCGGTTACCGCTCCCAGCAGTTCCAGCGACCCGCGGAGCGCCCCGGCGATCGCCGCCGAACTATGGGACACGGAATGGCCCGGCAATTCGATGCCGCCGGGCGCGGCCAGGCTGTAAGTCAGCTCGGTGTCGTGATAGACACTGCGCCCGCCGGTGGGCCTGCGGACCACATCGATTCCGCGGCTGCGGCAGAGCTCCAGGTCCAGTTCCCGCGCGGCCTGCTGATGGTAGCCCAGGCTGACCGAGGGCCTGCTCCAGCGGTATACCCGCAGCACGGGCGGGCTCTGCCCGGCCGCCACCTTGCCCAGCAGGACCTCGTCGAGCGCCATGTTGAACGCGGCCTCGCAGGCTCCGCTGTCGATAAAACGCCAGTGCGCCATGTCAATTAAATAAGCTGAAAAAAAGACCGGCGCAATGTTCGCCGGCCGGGTAACTTTGCAGCCGCTTTCGCAAGAAGCAGGTTCAGTTCTCTTCATCGCCATCGTCCGGCAAGGCGATCCGGCAGCAGACATTCAGCTCACGGGCGGCCTTGCCCTCGTTCATCCTGCCCACCGGGGTAGTCAGCGGCGCGGAAGTAACCTTCCCGGGTTCCTCCTCCGCCTCGGCGGCAATCGCGATCATCGCCGCGCAGAAATCCTCCAGCGACTGCATGGTTTCGGTCTCGGTCGGCTCGATCATCAGCGCCTCATGGACGATCAGCGGGAAATAAATAGTCGGTGCGTGGAACCCGTAGTCCAGCAGCCGCTTGGCGATATCGAGAGTCCGCACGCCGAGGTCCTTCTGGCGGTCGCCGCTGAAGACGCACTCGTGGAGACAGTCGCCCTGGTAGGGGAGATCGTACGTACCGGCCAGGCGGCTGCGCACGAAATTAGCGTTGAGCACGGCCATCTCCGAGACCCGTTTAAGCCCCTCGGCTCCGTGCATGCGGATATAGAGCCAGGCGCGGACATACATGCCGAAATTGCCCAGGAAACCGTGGAGCCTGCCGATCGTATCGGGGCGGTCGTAATCGAGGAAATAGTTTCCCTCGCTGTCGCGCTCCACCATCGGGAGGGGCAGGAACCGCTCGAGCTTCTCGTTGACACCCACCGGGCCGGCTCCCGGACCGCCGCCGCCGTGGGGCGTGCTGAAAGTTTTGTGCAGGTTGAAATGCATCACGTCCACGCCCAGGGTTCCCGGCCTGGCGCGGCCCAGCAGGGCGTTGAGATTAGCGCCGTCCATGTAGAGCAGCGCACCGGCGCCGTGGAGGATTTCCGCGGCCTGCGGGAGGTCTTTCTCGAACAGGCCCAGGGTGCTGGGGTTGGTGACCATCATCGCCGCCACGTCATCGTCCACCAGTTCGCGCAGCCTGCCGAGGTCCAGCAGTCCGTCCTCGCCGGACTTGAGCACCACCGGCTCGTAGCCGGCAATCGCCAGGCTGGCGGGGTTGGTGCCGTGGGCGCTGTCTGGGATGATTACTTTCTGCCGGGGACGGCCCTGCTTGAGGAGCCAGGCTCGGATCATCAGCATCCCCGCCAGCTCTCCCTGCGCGCCGGCGGCCGGCTGCAGAGACACGCGTTTCATCCCGCTGATTTCCTCGAGGTAGCCGGTCAACTGGTGCATCAGGCCCAGCGCGCCCTGGACCGCCGCTTCGGGAGCGAGGGGGTGAAGCTGGCCGAACCCGGGCCAGCGGGCGACGGCCTCGTTGATCTTGGGATTGTGCTTCATCGTGCAGGAGCCCAGGGGATAGAGCCCTTTGTCCACGTGGTAGTTGAGCGTGGAGAGATGCACGAAATGCCGGACCACATCGATCTCGGCCAGCTCGGGGAGTTCCGCTTCCCGTTCGCGGCGCGCCCAGCCGGGCAGCAAGTCGTCGAGCGGTTTTTCGGGAACATCACAGGCCGGCAGGCTTACGCCGGTGCGGCCGGGTCTGCTGAGGTCGTAAATAGTTTTCTGGGACATCCCACCGTCTCTTTTCCCCGCACGGGGACTCAGATTTCCACTGTGCCGCCCGGCTTCACCACGGTCACCTTGGCCCCGGTCTGGCTTTCCACGTCTTTCTTGAACTCGTCCGCGTCCTGGGCGATCAGCTCCCAGGTGTTGTAGTGCATCGGCACGACCCGCTCGGGCTTGAGCATCCGCACCGCCTCCAGCGCATCGCCGGGCCCCATCGTGAAATTATCTCCGATCGGCAGCATGGCCAGGTCGATATCGTTCAGCCGTCCGATCAGCTCGAACTCCACTGTCAGGCAGGTGTCGCCGGGGTGGAAGACCGTTTTGCCGTCAATATAAATCAGGAACCCGCAGGGGGTGCAGGCGAAATCCGCGCCCTCGACTCCGCCGCCGTGGAAAGCGGGGGTCAGCTTGACCGCGCCGAAATCGAACTGGCGGTAGCCGCCGATATGCATCGGGTGGTTCTTGACGTCCTGGCTGTCGAGATAGCCGGCCAGCTCGTTGGTGGTCACCACCAGCGCAGCGCAGCGCCGGGCAATCGGGATCGTGTCGCCGAGATGGTCGAAGTGGCCGTGGGTCAGCAGGATAGCATCGCACTCGATACTGTCCGGGTCGACCTCGGTAAGCGGGTTGCCCGAGATAAACGGGTCGATCAGGACCTTGTTGCCGCCGGTGTTGATACAGAATGCCGAGTGTCCGTAGTAGGTGAGGCTTGCCATGATTAACTCCTCGCGGTTTCCCTGTGCGCAATTGATCCCGCACCGGTTCGGGTTACCGCCGGTGCGCGGAAGGGGGGAAACGTTCATGCGATCAAATATAAAGAGTACGGCAAGGGCGGACAAGGGGAGGGGGGATGAATTCGCCCGGACTACTTGAGATCAAGTGATACTCGACGACGCGCCGCCGAACCCGCAAAACCGGTTAAGCTGCCATTACCAAACTGGTTGTCTCAACTCCAGTCCTACTCGTCCTCCACTACCACCGCGGTGCCGTAGGCCAGGATCTCAGCCGCCATTTTCATGACCTGGCTGGTGGAGAATCGAGTCATCACTATCGCGTTGGCCCCCAGTGAGCGTGCCTCTTCCTCCATCCTGTCCAGGGACTGTTCCCGCGCCTCGGCAATCGCCTTGGTATAGTCGGTGATCTCCCCACCGATTATCCCGCGTAATCCAGCCAGGACATCCCGTCCTATATGGCGCGCCCGGACCGTGTTGCCGCGCACCAAGCCAAGCATTTTTACAATCTTCTTGCCGTGGATAGTATCCGTGGTGACCATGATCATCGCACAATCTCCTCGTAACGTTCCTTCTTACGGGCAAAGAGCCGCTCGCGGAGCACCGAGACCAGCAGGACTATCGCTCCCAGCAGGGCGGCGGAGACACCGGTTCTCATCAGCAGGGGGACCTCGGGGTCCAGCAGGAAATCCCTGACGAAATGCCACGCGCCGTAGGCGATCAGGATAATCGCGCCCACCGAGAGCAGAATCCAGCCCACGCCACGTTCGAGACGGTTATAGACATTAGCCCAGTACATGTTCCAGACCTCCTGTTCCGGCTCGGTCAGACGGATTTTGACTGTCAGCCTGTTCAGGTTGCGGATCGACTCCAGCTCGCCGCGCAGCTCCGGGTCGTCGGCCAGCAGGCGCTCCACCCGCTCGCGCTCGCTCTCATCCAGCTCTCCGTCGGCGAAAGCGGTCAGCAGGCGCATCAACTCTTCTCTATCTTTCACGGGGATTACCTCCCTTCACACTCTGCCATCAAGCTTGCGTTTCAACTCCGCGCGGGCGCGGTAGAGGCGGCTGGCCACGCTGCCGCGGGGGATATCCAGCAGGCCGGAGATTTCGTTATAGCTCATCCCCTGCAAGTGCTTCATCACGATTATCTCCCGCATTTCCAGCGGCAACCGTCCGATCGCCTCCCAGACCTCGCGCCGGGTGGCCGTCTCATCCGGTGACTCGCCGGTAACGACAGTTTCCAGCAACTTCTGACCGGTGAGCTCCCGGTGCTCCATCCGGCCGCGTTTCTTGAGGAAATTGGCGGTTTCGTTGCGCAGGATACTGTAGAGCCACGAGGGAAAACTCTCCGGGTCCGCCAGCCGTCCGATCCCGCGCCAGGCGCGCACGAACGCGTTCTGGCTGATATCCAGCGCGTCCTCGCGGTTGCCGCAGATACCGAGGCAGAAAAAATAGGCCCGCCGCATGAACAGTTTGACCAGCTTCTCGTACGCGGTCAGCTCGCCCCTGCGGGCGGCGGCGGCCAATGACGGGATGTCGGTTTCCATCGGTTCTCTTCACGCAGATTTAAGTAACGGTTCTTAGCGTAATCCGTGCAGGAGAAATTCCGCTCGGTTTCGACCATACAGACAACGCCTGGGGTGGATATCTTCCAACTTTTTTTCTCGCGGGTCAGGCCGGAGCGCCGAACAGCCTGTTGAAATTGTCCGTGGTGGCGCGCGCCAGGTTTTTTACCGTTTCTCCCCGCATCCCGGCAACAACCCCGGCAGTATGGACCAGCAGCGAGGGTTCGTTGCGCTTGCCGCGCCTGGGGACCGGGGCCAGGTAGGGGCAGTCGGTTTCGAGCAGCAGACGGTTGCCGGGGATGGCGCGCACCAGCTCCGCGCCCTTGTAGTTCTTGAACGTCACCATCCCGCCGACACTGAAATAGCAGTCGAGCTCGATCAGCGCGGCCAGGCTATGCTCGTCGCCGCTGAAACAGTGGACCTGCCAGGGCGTTTTTTGCTGTTCGAAACCGCGGAGTATTTCAATCAGCTCCCTGTAGGCCTCGCGGCAGTGGATTACCAGCGGGAGGCCGTTACGCGCCGCCAGTTCGAGATGGGCCTCGAAACTCTCGATCTGCACCTCGAGCGGACTGTGGTCGTAGTAACGGTCCAGGCCGGTTTCGCCGATAGCGACCACGCGGCGGTCGGCGGCGAGGTTGTCGAAAAAGTCGATCAGGCCGGGAGAAAAATCCGTTGCATCGTGGGGGTGCAGCCCGGCGGTGGCGCAGATTTCCGGGTGGGCGGCGGCGTGCTCCAGGGCGGCCGCCGAGGTATTGCGGTCGATCCCGACATCGATGATGCGCGCCACGCCGGCTTCGGCTGCCCGCTCCAGCACCTCGTCCAGGTCATCGGCGTACTGCTTGTCGGTCAGGTGGGCATGGGAGTCGCAGAGAGTGAGGCCGGCGGTTTCCATGGAATCGCTCATCGCGCGCCGCCCTACTTGACCAGCTTGCTGATCTGCCGGAACTCGTCGGTGCCGGCCTTTTTCAGCAGCTCGAACAGGGCGCTCTCGGTGGTGGTCACTGTGGCCCCCTCGACGGCCAGGCGCTCCAGGGCCACCCGCTTGTTCTCCGGGCTGCGGCTGCCGGTTGCGTCGGCGGCCACGTGGACGCGGTAGCCCGCCTCCAGCGCGTCGAGCACGGTCTGAGTTACGCAGACATGGGCCTCTACTCCGCAGACAAGCAGGGTGTCGCGGCCCGTTTCGGCGACAGTCTCGGCCAGCGCGCGGTCGCGCAGGCAGCTGAACGTGATCTTCTCGGCGATTTCGTCATCACCGGCCAGCTTGCGGAGCTGCTCGACAGTCGGTCCCAGTCCCCTGGGGTACTGTTCGCTGAAAATCACCGGTACGCCCAGCACCCGGCAGCCCTCGATCAGGCGGGCGCAGTTGGCCACCACCGCCTCGTGGCTGTCGATCACCGGCACCAGCCGCTGCTGGAGGTCCACCACCACCAGCAGGGTGCGCTTAAGGTCAAGAAGCCTGCCTGGTTGGGCCATAGGAGCCTCCTGAAAGAGTGTTGAAAAATGCCTTCCGTGGCATTTTTCAAGGCGGCTTGCCTTCACTTGTTATGGCAAGCCGCCCAAAATGCTTGACTTAAAGTCCGCGCATTTTGCCGCCACATCCTTGTGGCGCTTAGAAGCGTGTTGAATAAACACGCTTCTAAATCACCCGTCCGGGCTCGATCACCTTGCCACGCGGGATAATCACGATCCCGCTGCGCACGAAATAACCGTCGCCCTCGTGGTCTTCCATGTCGTACTTGGGCGTGATCCGCACCCCGTCGCCGATCCGCGTGTTCTTGTCCAGGATCGCGCCCTCGATCTCCACGTCGTGGCCGATCCCGAGCGGGATATCGCTGGACCGGCCGCGCCGCATACCGCGCTCGGAGTCCTCGCCGGGAGTGTCGTAGTAGTCGGCGCCCAGGATCAAGCTGTCCTTGATTCTGGTACCGTGACGGACCATCTCGCGGACACCGATAATCGAGCGCTCGACGTCCGAGTGGTCAATAATCGAACCCTCGCAGAGGATCGCCCGCTCGATGCTGCCGCCGACCACTTTCACCCCCGGCAGACTGCGCGGGTGGGTATGGATCGGCCAGTGCTCGTCGTGGAAGTTGAACGGCGGCACGGGGTCGGTAAGCGACAGGTTGACCCGGTAGTAGCTTTCGATCGTGCCGATATCCTCCCAGAACCCGTCGAACACGTAGCCGTACACCTTGTGCGATTCGAGCGCGGCCGGGATCACCTCGCGGCCGAAATCGGTGTACTTTTCCCTGCTCAGCAACTCGACCAGCGCACTGCGGCTGAACACGTAGATTCCCATCGAGCCCAGGTGGTGACGGTCTTTGGGTTCCACGCCGAACTTTTTCATGGTTTCCGCGTCCGTAGTCAGCTTCTCCTGCACACCGGGGTCGTCGGGTTTCTCGACGAAATTAACCAGCCGCCCGTCGCGGTCCATCTGCATGATCCCCATCCGGTAAACATCCTCGCCCCGAGCGGGCAGCGTCGCGACAGTCACGTCCGCGCCGGTACTGGCGTGGTGGTCGATCAGCTTGCCGTAATCCATCGCGTAAAGCTGGTCGCCGGAGAGGATCAGCACGTTCTTGATATTCCACTCGATAATGTAGCGCAGGCTCTGGCGGATAGCGTCGGCCGTGCCCTGAAACCAGTTCACGTTGGTCGGGGTCTGTTCGGCGGACAGCACTTCGACGAACCCGTCGCTGAACCGGTCGAAACGGTAAGTCTGGAACAGGTGACGGTGCAGGCCGGCGGAAAGGAACTGGGTGACCACGAATATCTTGCGGACCTGGGAGTTGATACAGTTTGAGACGGGTACGTCGATCAGCCGGAATTTCCCGGCCAGGTTGATCGCCGGCTTGCAGCGCGCCAGGGTCAGCGGGGCGAGCCTGGTTCCACGGCCTCCGCCGAGAATAACCGCCAGCGTGTCTCTGCTATCCATGGGGTTACTTCCTCGTATCTGATTGAGCTTTTATTATTTTTTTCTGCCGTATGTTCTTAATTTACAGGTAGATCGCCGCCAGTCAAGGATACCAAGGACTCTGGGCGGGTTGATTTCTGAGTCCATGCCGACTATTATGGCTCAGGCAGCGGTTTGACGACAGGGAGTGGGTTGATGGACGGAAGAGAGATCGGCAGGAGGCGGTTTGTCGCCTCAGCCGCGGCGGCGGCTTTCGCGGCGGCGGGCAGGCTTGGTGCGCAAACGGCGGGCGGCGGCATCCTGGCCGCAAGCGCGAAAGCTGATAATGAACTGGCGGGCGCGGTCCGCTCGGCGCTCGAATCCCTGGGCGGAATCGGCCGGTTTATCAAGGGCGGCGAGCGGGTGATGCTGCTGCCGAATCCCCAGGGTTTCCGCACCGGGGCCAGCACCCGTCCCGACCTGGTGGCCGAGGTGGTCTCTGTCTGCCTGAAAGCCGGAGCGTCCGAGGTCCGGGTCTGCTCGATCCACTACGGGTCCCGCTGGTCCGGCACGGGGATCGACAAGGCGGCCCTGCGCGCCGGAGCGGCTGTCTGGACGCCATCGGGGAGCGGCGCCTGGCGCGAGGCGGCAGTTGCGAGGGCCGCCCGGCAGAAAACGCTGCGGGTGATCTCTCCTGCGCTGGATTCCGACGTATTTATCAACCTGCCGATAGCCAAGCACCACGGCAGCACCCGGTTCACCGGTGCGTTGAAGAACCTGATGGGAATCAATGCCGGCAACGCCGGCTGGCACCAGGGAACTTCCTACCTCGTGGACAGCATAGTCGACCTGGCCGCCACTGTCAAAGCGCAGCTGCATATCGTGGACGTCACCGAGGTCCTGGCCGAGAACGGCCCGTTCGGCCCGGGACGCAATGTCGCTCCCGGACGGATCGTGGCGGGAGTGGACCCGGTGGCTGTCGATACGGTCTGTTTGCGGCTGATGGGGATGAACCCCGGCGAAGTCTCGACAGTCGTCAGGGCGCAGGAGCGCGGGCTGGGCACGATGAGACTGACCGAGGTCAGTTCCACCGCCGAACTCACCACCTGGCGCGGCACATGAGGATTCTGCGATGAACAAGCCGGCTGATCCGGGCTGGCCGGGATTTGTCAAATCCTGCCTGCCCGCTGTCGCTAGGCCGCTGAAATTCGAGCCGCTGCACGGCGACGGGAGCGCGCGCAGTTTCTACCGCGTCTCCGGAGCGCCAGCGGCGTGCGTGCTGATTGTCCACCCGAACCCGCCCCGGCACGAAAGCCGCGATGTGGACGAAAACGAAACCTGGGTCTACGTGGCCGGGCTGCTGAACAGGGCCGGGGCCGGAGCGCCGGAGGTGTACGGATACCGCCGCGACGCCGGGCTGATACTCTGCGAGGACACCGGCGACCGGCATCTCCAATCCGAGGTGCTCGCGCGCGGCCTGAAATCTCCGTGGACCAGGGATACATACGGCCGTCTGCTGGAGACCCTGGCCGCGTTACAGGCCGAGTGCGGGCGAACTTTCGAGCCGGAGCGGACATTCAACCCGGCCTACGATGCGGATTTCATGTACGAAGACGAGGCGTTGTATTTCGCCGGCTTTTTCCTGGAGAAACTGTGCGGTATCGATCCCGCTCCGCTGCATCCGGAACTCCGTCTGCTTTCGGAAACCGCCGCCGAGTCGGTGGGGGAGCGGGTGATGATCCACCGGGATTTCCAGAGCCGCAATATCATGGTCCAGCAGCCTGATGACAGGCTGCGCCTGCTGGATTTCCAGGGTGCGCGGATGGGGCCCTCGGCCTACGACGTGGCCAGTCTGCTCTACGATCCCTACCTGACGCTGCCGCAGGCGCTGCGCGATAATCTGGCCGGGGCGTATCCGGAGCTGCTTGCCCGGCTGGCCCCGCGCGCCGCATCCGCGTTCGAGCGCAGCTTTCCGCTGATCGCTGTGCACAGGATGATGCAGGTGCTGGGCGCGTACGGTAAACTGAGTCTGGCCGACGGGAAGCGGAAGTTCCTGGCCTACGTGCCGCGGGCGCTCAAGAGCCTGCGCCGCCTGTTGGGCAGGGGAGAATTCGAGCGGTTTCCGCTGCTGCGCAGTGCGGCGGAGCGTGCCGGGCCGCCTGCCTGACTCCCAAACTGAAAGATAGTTGTAAACGGAATAAAGTCGGTAATACGTTTCAGCCTGGCTTCAGAGAACCATTCAGTACTCGAGTGCTTGCCACGAAAGGATTCTGCCGGATGAGAAGCTTACTGCTGACTCCCGTATTGTTTTCGCTTATCTTGCTGATCGCCTGTGACCCTGCCGCGCGGGAGGGAACGGAACAGGCCGGAATCCGGCAGCCGGCAGCGCCGGCCGGTCCTCATCCGACAGTGAAATGGATCATGGCCTGCCGCGTTCCGGGCGAGGGATTCGGCTGCTACCCCGGCGACAGTTCGTTTGTCTCGCGCACCGGGATGGCGGTTGAGGCGCTGTTTCAGCTCGGAGTTCTGCGGGAGCTGGAGAACACGGACGAAATAGTTTCCTGGCTGCAGGGCATGCAGCAGCCCGACGGCGGTTTTCTGGAGCGCAGGGACTACTATAACGGCAAGCGACTGCCGTGGGGCACGATGAGCGCGCTGGAGCCGGCCTACTGGGCCGTGCGGACACTCAAGTATTTCGGCAGGGCGCCGGCGTACACCACCGGCGTGGCGGATTTCATCAAGGCGCGCCAGCGGGATTCAGGGGCGTTCGATGCCTACGAGATCGGCTGGGGCGGGGCGCGCGAGGCGGTCTACAGCACCTACTGGGCGGTGGCCACGCTCAAGGAGATCGGCGAGCCGATACCCGATTCGGCCAAAGTCGTGGCCTGGCTCAGGAAACAGCAGGACACCAGTGAGCGCCGCGGCGGGTTCAGGCTGTCGGTCGATAATTTCAACTACGCTTCCGTGCCGGGTACGTTCCATGCTGTCCAGGCGCTGGCACTGCTGGGGGCCATGCCTGAGCGGCCGCGAGAGGTGAAAAAGTTCCTGCTCTCGGCATACGGGCAGGAACCCGATGGTGGTTTCGAGGTCGGCCACGGCGATGACTGGAACAATTTTGATCATTACTCGCTGACCGAGTGCACGTGGATGGCTGTCTCCACCCTGCGCATGCTGGGGACGCCCCTGGCCGAGAGCGATACCTCGCGCGCGGCCCGTCCCCGCTCCGACTGCGCGGCCTGGCTGGGTTCGGTACAGAATCCTGACGGCGGATTCGCGCGGGTGGGCGTAACCGACCAGACCCCGCTGGCCGGCCCCAGCGAGATGAGGTCCACCTGGCAGGCGGTCGGCGCGCTCAAGCTGCTCGAGGTCGAGGTGCCCCGTCCGCTGAATGCGGAGGAGCCGGTTAACGAGGTCCGGGTCCACACTCCGCTGCACCGTCACCCCACGGTCCACAACGACGATCCGGTGGAGGTGTGGGCCTACCGCCGGATAGCCCTGCCGATCTACGAAAAGATCCTGGCCGAAACCGGCAGCCGGCTGGCCGCAATCGGCGGGCTGAGCAGCTGGACGAGAGCCGTGGTCGGGCCGGAGAACGCCAGCTACCTCACGGGCGGACGGGGCGTTTTGCTGGGCGGCTGGGGCCAGTGCGGTCAGATGAGCCAGCTTCTGCAGCAGCTCGCCTCCAGCGTGGATCATGCCGCGCGCTACAGTTTCGTAATCGGCGATGTCAACTGCGAAGTGCTGGTTCAGGAAGCGTGGTGGGCCCAGCCGCACTGGTGTCTGTTCATCCCGTTCACCAACGAATATCCCGACCCGGGAACCGTAACACCGGCCGGCGCGAAAGACGGCTGGAGCGTGCTCGATGTGATAGTGGACCATGACCGCCGGCACGGGAACCTCAACTATCCCAGCCGCACGGAGCTGGGCGATCACCTGTTCAACAGCGTGCGGATCGAGACAATCGATTTCGTGCGCGGCAAGTGGGGCAGCGAGGTTAAAATCGACAGCACGACGACTTACGACAGTCCGCAGGCCGCGGAGCTCTATCCCGGAGGAAGTTGGTGAAACAAGGCTTTGCAGGACGGGAACTTGACAGAATGACAATGCGGGGATAGAATAGTTCTCTCCGGCGCCGCCCGCCGGAGAGGATGGTTCATCCGGGGCGGGGAGGGATTCAGGGAGAATGCTGAAGGTAATCGAGGATTTCAGGGCGATCAAGGCCAACGACCCGGCCGCCAAGAACTGGCTGGAGACCCTGCTGTGCCATACGGCCTGGCATGCGATCGTGCTCTACAGGATCGCCCACTGGCTGCATACGAAGTTACATATCCCGATACTTCCGCGCTTTATCAGCGTGCTCGCCCGCTGGTGGGCCGGAGTCGAAATCCATCCCGGCGCAACTATCGGGCACAGGTTTTTTATCGATCACGGAACAGGGGTTGTGATCGGCGAGACCGCGGAGGTCGGCGAGGACTGCGTGATGTTCCACGGAGTGACCCTCGGCGGCACGGGCCATCATGCCGGCAAGCGTCACCCAACGGTGGGCGATAACGTGCTGATCGGCACGGCGGCCACCCTGCTGGGTCCGATCATGGTGGGAGACAACGCCCGGATCGGCGCCGAAACGGTGATCGTCAACCGGGACGTGCCCGCCGGGACAACCGTGGTCGGCACGCCGGGGGTGATTGTCAAGCGCGACGACAGGAAAGTGGAGGAAAAGCTGCCGCCGGCCCATTACCTGCGCAAACCGCCGCGCAATCATGGAGTTGAGGGCGAAGGTATCTGAAGAGCGGGAGGAGATATAAATAAAAAAGCCGGCCGGGAACTCCCGGCCGGCTTTTTTTCGCGCTAGCTAAAATCCGCTTAAAGCAGATTTTTGAGGTGGTCCTCGAAGAAACTCTTGTCGCGGTAGCCGATCACTTTTTCCACCACGTTGCCTTCGCGGTCGATAATGTAGGTGGTCGGGATGCCCGTGTAGATCTCGTAGGCGTCCACCACCTCCATGTTGGCCATCGCGATATCGTAGTTCACGGAGTTTTTCTTCACGAATTTCTCGACTGTACCGGGACCGCCCCTGTCCACTGAAACGCCCAGGATTTCAAAGCCCTGCTCATTGTATATATCGTAGAGCTCCACGAAATGCGGGATCTCCTTGACGCAGGGCGGGCACCAGGTCGCCCAGAAATCGATAATCAGCACCTTGCCCCTGTAGGTTTCAAGCGAGACTGTTTCACCGGTCAGGTTGGTCAGGCTAAACGCCGGCGCCTGCTGAGAACTGCCCGCCTGGGCCAGCGCGGTTCCCTGAACCGCGGGCGACTGTTCGGGCTGGGCGCTGGCATCTCTGGGGCTGGTCCCCCGGCCGCAGGCCAGCACCGATCCCAGGCACACAAGCGCGGCAACTTTAAACACGTAAGCAACCTTATACATCGGAACCTCCTTCCAGGTATCTTTGTCTTTCCCGGCGCACCCCATCTACCCGATCTCGGCCAGTCCGGGGAAGAGCTGTAGCAGGTAACCACTTAATATGGAGAACATGTCGAAAAATATCAATCCCCCGACAATTAACAGAAACGCTCCGGCGATCTTCTCGATTGTTCCCAGATGCCTGCGAATCTTCTTATACATGTTGAAAAACTTGTGGATCGCCAGCCCGGTAAGGATGAAGGGCAGCCCCAGCCCCGCAGAGTAAACCGCCAGCATGAACATCCCGCTGCCCACTGTCCCCTGCTGGGCGGCCAGGGTCAGGATCGCGGCCAGGATCGGGCCGATACAGGGAGTCCAGCCGAACGCGAACGCCGCGCCGATCAGGAAGATACCCAGCACGCCCAGCGGATTCTCGCGCACGTGGATTCTTTTCTCGTACTCGAGGAAGCCGATCCGGAATACCCCGGTCATGTGCAGGCCCAGGATGATTATCAACGTCCCGGCCACACGGTTGAACCAGACGCGGTAGATGAACAGCAGTTTGCCGATCACCCCGGCCCCGGCCCCCAGCATTATGAACACCGCGCTGAAGCCGAGCACGAACACCAGCGTACTGATAAAGACTTTCATCGGCCTGCTTTCGCCCTCGCCACCCTCCTGCAGCGTGTCGATCGACACGCCGGAGACGAACGAGATGTAGGCCGGAATCAGCGGCAGCACGCAGGGACTGATAAAACTGAACACACCCGCCCCGAACGCAGCCAGCAGAGATACGCTTTCCATCAAACTCCCTTACTTTTCGCCTGTAAGAAACACCCTGCCGGCCAGGCGCCTGGCGCTGACACTCAGGTCATCGAACAGTGAATACAGGGTAGGTGTGATAATCAGCGTCAGGAAAGTCGACGTGGTCATCCCGCCCAGAATCGCCAGGCCCACCGGACCCCAGTTGGCCGCGCGGCCCTCCGAGGGCCCGAACAGGGCCGGCACAAGCAGCGGCGCCACCATCGGCAGCAGCGAGAGGATCGTCGTGGCCGCGGTCATCATGATCGGCCGCATCCGTTTTTGCACGGCTTCCAGGATCGCCTCGCGGCGCGCCAGACCCCTGCTCCTTAGTAAGTTGATATAATCCACCAGAATTATTCCATTATTCACCACCAAGCCGCAGACGATAATCACGCCGATATAGGCGACCGTGCCCAGATTGGTGCCGGTGGCGACAAAAATCAGCGCCACGCCGATAATCGCAAAGGGGACGGAAAGCAGGATCGTGAAGGGGTGGATGAATGACTCGAACAAGGCCGCCAGCAGGATATAGATCAGCACCAGGGCCAGGATGATGGCGAACCGGCTCTGGCTTTCCTCTTCGACCATGTTCTGGTAATTGCGGCCCAGTTCCCAACTGTAGCCCGGGGCCAGGCTGATCTGCCGCATCCGGGCCATCACTTCGTTGCTGAGCTGGAAAATCCCGCTGCCCTCGGCCTCCAGATCGATCTCCACGTTGAACATCCGGTTGTTTTTCTCGATACTGCGCGGCCCCACTCCCAGTTCGATATCGGCGATGTTGTCCAGCGTGGTGCGCTGTCCCTGGGGGGAATAGATCAGCATGGTCTGAAGGCTCTGGAGGTTCAGCCTGTCCTCGCGCTTGAGGCCGACGTTGATATCGATCTCCCGTTCCGGGGCCTTGAACCGGCTTACCGGACGGCTGGAAAGCTGGCTGCTGATCGTGCGCGCGACAGTGTTGGCGCTGATCTCGTTGGCCATCGCCCGGTCGCGGTCGACCATCACCCGTATTTCCTGCTCGCCCTGTTCGGTGCTGAGTTCCACATCCTGAACGCCGGGGATATCCTTCATCAGGTCGCGGATGCGCTCGGCGTAGGTTGTCAGCAACTCCAGGCTCTGGCCCCTGAGGTTGATTTCCACTCCGCCGCCGCCGCCATGGCCGTGATAGCGGTTGTAATGGTACTCGAATCCGGGATATTCGGGGATATAATTTTTAACCGCGGCCAGCAGTTCGGCGGTGGTACGGCTGTTTTTGGTCGCTTCGGTGAAGAACACCTCGATTTCCGCCCGGTTGCGGCGTCCCATGCTGAGTTCCGACCTGACCGAGCTGATTTCCAGTTCCTGCTTGCGGTTGAGCAGATCCTGCTCGATTCTGGTAACAATTTTCGATGCGTCGGCCATGCTGTAGTTGTGGCTGATACTCATGCCAACGTTCAGCCGCCGGTCCGGCGCCCAGCCGGAGGATTCCTTGTCGATCATCTTGTTGAGCTGGAAGGTACCCCACATGATAAAAGCCACGATAAACATGGTCAGCAGGCGGTAGCGCAGGGCGTGGTCGACCAGGTAGGCGAACACCTTGCGCGTACGCGGGAACGTGCGTTCCTTGCCGGGCTTGAGGTTGTGGATAAGCCGGCCGGAGAGCAGCGGCACAACAGTTATCGCAACGACAAAACTGGCGATACAGACCATGCAGAAGGTTATCCCGAAATCACGCATGAACCTCATGCCGCCCCGTCCGCCGCCGAGGAAGATCAGCGGGACAAACACGATCACGTTGGTCAGGATCGAGGCCAGGATCGGCAGGCCGACCTCGCCGACTCCCTCGATAGCCGACTCAACCGCGCCCTTGCCCTCCTCGTTGCGGATCCGGAAAATATTCTCCAGCACCACGATCGAGGGGTCGATCACGATTCCGATGGCGTAGATCATCCCCATCATCGAGATGATATTCAGCGTCAGGTCCGAGCCGATCGGCTCCATCCTGATCAGGTAGATGAAAAACAGGGCGGTCACCACCGAAACGGGGATCGCGATCGTGATCACCAGCGTGTTGCGCAGGTTGCCCAGGAAGAACAACAGGACCAGGATCGCCAGGATGCCTCCGATATAGCCGGCCCGTTTCAGACTGTCTATACTGTTGGTGATATCCTCGCTCTGGTCCCAGTAGAACTGGTAATCGAGCTGACTGAACCGCGGGTCGGCTTTGATGTTAGCCATGACGGCCTTGAGCCGGTTGCTGACCGCGATGATGTTGGCGTTGGATGTCTTGTAAATCCTGAACGAGACCGCTTCGTGGCCATTGAGTCTACTGAACCGGCGGATTTCCTCGGGGTAGTCGAAACGGACATTGGCCACCTGCTCCAGGCGCAGGCCGCGTTCGTTGAGCGGCATTTTGGCGATATCGTCCACATCCTGGAACTGGCCCACCACCCGGAGGTTGTATTTGCGCCCGCCCGCGTAGACATAGCCCGCCGGCAGGTTCTGGTTTTCACTGCTGATCTGATTGTTGAGCTGGTTGGAGTTGATCCGCGAGGCGCGCATCTGGTTCTGGTCGAGATCGATATAGATCCCCTTTTTTATCAGCCCGCTCACCACCACGTTGGCCACGCCCTCGACCGTGGTCAGCCGCTTTTCCAGCACGTTTTCGACAATACTTTCGAAACGGTCGCGGTCATCGCCGGTCCAGATCACGCCGAAACTGAGGATCGGCCAGTCGGTGGTCTGAAAGCGGTAGATCCTCGGCGGGTCGAGCATGTCTTCGGGAAGCTGGGGCAGTACACGGTCGATCCGCTCGCGGACCTCCATCGAGGCGAGATCCATGTCGGTGCCCTGCTCGAACTCCAGGCTTACCGAACTGCTGCCGGAATTGCTGTTGGAGCGGATCGCGCGCAGGCCCGGCGTGGTGCCCATCATCCCCTCGATCGGACGGGTGATCAGCCGCTCGATCTCCTCGGGGTTGGAGCCCTGGTAAGAGGCCTGGACCCTGAGGTAGGGGCGGTTGATATCCGGCAGGAAGGTCAGGGGGATACGCCCCAGGCTCAACAGACCCATCACGATCACGCTGATTACGGCCATCGTGGTGGTGACCGGCCTGTCCAATGCGAACTTGCCGATTGTCATCGGGATTCGGTTCCCGTGGAGTTGTTACGCCGCTGCCATCTCTCGCGCATTTCCCGGCGGCGGGCGCTGTCAGGAGCCGCGCCTGAATCAGGAAGAGTAAAGCCTTGTTCGGCGGCACGCTTGCGCCATGCCTCGCGGCGGGCGCTTCTATCCATATTCGGGTTCATCTCCATCGGCGGCGCGGCTATCATCGACGAGTCCCCGTCGGCGCTCACAATCCGCACCTCGGTGTTCTCATTCAGGCTCTCGTGGCCCACCAGCACGATCCTCGTATTGTCGCTGAGACCGCTGATAACCTCCAGGGTATCGCTCTGGGTGATCCCCAGCACGATCCTGCGCCGGTGGACGACTGTCGATGAGTCGGCCTGGTCGATTACGAACACCTCGGGGCTTTCGGTTTCGGGGATCAGCGCCTGACGGGAGATAACCAGCGCGTCCTGATGGGATTCGATCAGGATGTAGAGGGTGCAGAACATGCCGGGCTTCAGATTCTCCTGGCCCTCGGTAACCCGGACAGTCACTTTTACCGTTCCCGTGGCCGGATCGACTACCGGGCTGATCATTTCCACCTCGCCGGCAAAACTTTTACCGGGGAACATCTCGGTCTGAATCCGCGCCTTGTCGCCGAGATCGATCCGGCCCATTTCCTTTTCGGGAACGAACATGCGAATCAGCAGCTTTTCGGTGTCCGCCAGATGAAACAGCACGGTGTTGACGCGGATCAGGTCGCCCCGCTCGATCAGCCGCTGGGTAATAATCCCGTCGAACGACGCCTCGATCGAGGCGTAGTCCAGGTTGAGGCTGGCGCGCTCGTACTGGCTTCGGGCGGTTTTGTAATTGTACTCGGCCTGGCCGACCTGTTCCTGGCTGGTCAGCTCCTGTTCGAGCATCTTGCGGCTGCGCTCGTATATTTCGCGGGTGTTCTCAAGCCTGGCCTCGGCCTCCTGCACGGCGATATTCAGCTCGCGTTTGTCCAGCTCGGCCAGCACCTGGCCGCTGCGGACAATGTCGCCCTCTTCCACGTTGAGCTTTTGCAGCAGGCCCTGCACCCGGGCCACCACCTCGACCTCGCGCAGGGCGTCGACATTCGCATTGCCGAATACGTAACTGGAAAGCTCGGTCCGGTAGGGCGTCATAATTTCGACAGGTACGGCTTTCTGGCGCATACCGCCCATCATCCCGCCGGGTCCTCCCCGGCCGCCGGCGAACTGTCCGCGCCGGGAGCGCTCGTCCCCCCCCGAACACCCGCCGATCATCGCCGCGACAGCGGCCAGCAGGATTAACGTCTTAACTGGTTTTAAATGCTGCAATTTGCTTGATCCTCGGTTCTGAGATGAGTCCAGCCGGTAATTCACAAAGCTATCAGCAGGCCGTACCAGGCCTGCTGTTATACACTCCGGCACCCATAATGGTTACAGGTTTGTATATATATAGCTATCGGTGTGGTTTAGCAAGCAGGGAAAGGGTAAATCAGAAGTGTTCGTCGATATATGTTACCGCTGTCTCGAGCTCGGGGAGGATCTTGGTGCAGAACCGGACCATCCAGGGATTGCAGTCCTCGAACGGGAACGGGCTGAACGCGATCACGAACTTGCCCATGTTGTAGGAGGCGTGGAACACCTCCATCGCCGTGCCGATCGAGGCCTTGCTGTAGTTGACCAGCACGATATCCGCCTCGGTGATATCCTGCAGGTCGAATGAGACAATCTCGTTGGCGCTGTCCACCTCGCGGTCCTTGAAATTGCGCCGCATCGGATCGAGCAGCGTAAACCGCTCGCCGAACAGCTCCTTGGCCCGCTCGCGCCAGGTGGCGCTTTCGCCGGGGGCGCAATCCATAATCGGGCCGCAGAGGTATATCGTGCGCGGTTTTTTGCCCTTGGACAAGGAAACTCTCCGGCTGGTTGACAGTTCGATTATGACCGGGAACCCAATTTACCACCGCAACTGCCGGCGTGCAACAGGAGATTTGGCGAGCATTGCGTGAGGGGCGGATAAAAGGCATAGCCAGCCAACGATATGACGACAGGTCGGCCGGCCATCGTGAAGGGAGCGAAGCCCGATCTCCAGGATTCTGGAAAAATGAGCCTTGCGACAGCTTACTTTTTCGCGGTAAACGCCAGGATCAGCACCCCGTCGCCGTAAGCCGGCCCGCCGATAATGAACGTCCCGCCATCGGGAATCCGCAGCGTACTCTCGAAACTGCGCTGCTTTTTGTCGCCGGGGGTAAGCTTGACCTTGAGCCGGATTTTGCCCTCTTCCACTCCCTGGGAGTCGATCAGCAGAATATTTTTCCCCAGCAGTTCGAGCCTGACCTGAGCCTCGCCTTCGAGTTTCCGCGTGTGGGTCTTTTCCAGACGGAATGTGGAGTAGGCCAGCTTCTTGAGGTCCCTGCCGATGTCATCGAGCCGGGAGTCCAGGCCCTGGCCGCTGTTGTCGGCCACGATTTCGCGGACGGTCAGATCAAGGTTGACTGCGTTCTGGGCAGCCGCGCCGACATGCGCCAGCATCACCGCCAGCAGGACGGGCAGCAGAGCAAAATGCAACAGAGTGGAGGGGGGCTTGCGGGGATTTTCCATTATCGGCCTGCTTTCTCGGAAATAAGCCTTGATGTTATCCTGCTTCTACTCGCCGTCGCCGGGATCGTTGATCCAGATTATGGTGTGGCCGTTTTCCGCTTCCGGCTGCAGCAGCATGAAACTCGCGTAATTACAGTCGATATCTTCAATTTCGAGCTCGTTGCTGGCCTGGACTGTGGGTACGAAATTGAGCGGCGAGAGATAGAGCACAATCGCCGCGGCGGCGGCGACAGCCCCCAGCCAGGCTGCGTTCCTGCGCAGACCGGATTTTCCTCCCGGTCGCCGCAGTTCACTGTCGATCGCTTCCCAGGTGCGCCGGGCTGTAAGCTGATCCGGCGCGGTGGAATCGGCCGCGGCGCGCAGCAGATTGCCCACAGCGCGGAAGTCCTCCAGCAGGGCGGCGGCCTGGCTGTCTTCGGCCAGGGCCTGTTCCACCAGACGGTTTCCGGACTCGTCCAGTTCGCCGTCATAATAGCGCTGGAGCAGTTCCTCTGTCAGCTTAAATTTGTTATCGTTCATTTCCGGCCTCTGGTGTAAAAACCAAGTTTCCACCAAGCTGTTGTCATCTATTACCGAGTTCGATCGCGTCCCACTTGCGGAGCGTCTCGGCCAGTTTCCCGCGCCCGTAATGGATCCGGCTCATCACCGTGCCGATCGTGGTTTCGGTCACCTCGGCGATTTCCTGGTAACTCAGCCCGTTGATTTCCCGCAGAACCAGCACCCGACGGTGCTCGTCGCTGAGAGTGCCGAGCGCTTTGTCCACCAGCGAGGCTAGCTCCCGGCGGTAGAGCTCGTTCTCTGGATTTTCGCTCGCCGGGGCCGTGATCTGTGAGGCCCCCTGGTCGACTTCCTCAAGCGGCCGCTCGGTGAGCCGCTGCCTGCGACGGGCCTGTTTGCGGCGGTAATCGGTGGTGACGTTGATTGCGATCCGGTAGAGCCAGGTGTAGAAAGAACTCTGAGCCTTGAAGCTTTTCAGCGAGCGGAAAACCCGGACAAAGGCCTCCTGCACGATATCGTGGACGTCCTCCACCTGGCCGACCATCGAGCCCACCAGCCGGTAAATCTTCTGGTTATACAGCTCGTACAGCTCGCGGAAAGCGCCCTGGTCACCACCCAGCGCGCGTTCGACCAGCCGCATGTCGTCCTGCCGGCTTTCGCTGCCGGGATCGCTGCCCACTAGCTACCATCCTGTGCTTTAGACTGTGCCTTTGGAAATATATTCAAATATATTGACATTTGACGGTTCAGTTCAATTTCTTTCTTGCCTTCTTGCCCTCGTCGGACTCCGGGTAACCGGCGGCCGCCTGGCTGTAAATTTCCGCGGCCAGTTCACTGTCTTTCAGCTTGTCCTCGGCCAGTTCGCCCGCCCGGTACAGGTAGCGCGGCGCCAGCGGGTTTTCCGGGAACAGTTCGGCCAGCTTGCGGTAGGCCTGGACGGCCCGGGCCATGTCGCCGGTGCGTTCCTCGTGGAGCTTGCCGAGGTGGATCAGCGCCTCTGCCGAGCGGGTCTGCTCCGGGTGTTCCTGCACGATCCGTTCGTAGAAAGCGGCTGCTTTCTGCGGGTCCTCCAGATGCTTCAGATAGACCCACGCGGCTTTCTCCCAGGCCTCGATCCGGATCTCGGGGTACGGAAAGCGGACGGCGGTGTCTTCGAGCTGCACAATCGCCTGCTCGTAACTTTTCTCGGCCAGGTCGACCTCGGCCAGCAGCAGCGAGGCGCGCGCCGCATCCATCGCGGCCGGGTACCGCTCCACAACCTCTCCCAGCGTAGTGCGGGCCATCTCGTAGTTCTTCAGCGGCCCCAGGTAGACCTCGCCGGCGCGCAGCAGCGCCAGCCCCACCGCTTCGCCGAACGGATCGACAATCGCCGCCGAGCGGTAGGCCAGCAGCGCCGAGCGCCATTTTTTCTGTAGCTGCTGCATGTCACCGATAATCACGCAAACCCTGTCGGCGCGCCAGGAGTAGCCGGCCCGGTAGAGGTAGTGGCGTCCCTGGTCGACCAGGTAGGAAGCCAGGTCCTTTACACTCGCATCGGCCAGCAGCAGCAGGAAGTCGAAATATCCCCGTTCACCACCCTCGGTTTCCACTCCGCGCTCCAGGATTCTCAGTACGTAATCCTGGAGGACTTCCAGCTTGTCGTCGGCAAACAGCGCGGTAATCCCGCGCCGCCTGCTGGAAGCCAGGGGATCGAGACGTTCTTGCGCCTGCCGGATAAGCGGGCTTTGCGGATAAACATACAGCAGCTTCAAATAGCTGGCAAGCGCAAGGGGTTTGTTTTTGCGGTGTTCGTACAGCGTTCCGGACATCCAGGCCAGGCTGTCGCCGTGCACTGTCCGAGGATAAAGCGCCCGGAAAACGACGAACTCTTCGAGCAGCGGCTCGGCGTAATTTTCACTCGATGCCTGGTACCTGCTGACAAGCAGCTGCCAGTATTCCTGCTGGGGCGGCACCGCCGCATTCGCCGCGGGAGGTGGAATCAGCGCCATGGCGGCGGCCACGAGAGCGGCCGGTATATATTTTTTAATAATTCCCCTGTACATGTCTGCCTCCGGTTATTGTACGTTATCCGCAGATTGTGCCGCATCGTTACCCGGCGTAAGTTGTTCGCCCGTCGTTTCCGGGTTGCGGGGGAAGCTGAAACGTAATGTAGTGCCGATGCCGGGGGTGCTGTCAACCTCGATCAGGCCCAGCAACACTTCGGTGAGCCGTTTGACAATTGTCAGGCCCAGGCCGGTGCCTCCGTAGCGACGGCTCAGGGAACCGTCACTCTGACGGAATGCATCGAAAATGTATGGTATTTCCCGTTCGGCTATCCCCTCGCCGGTATCGGAAACCTCCAGGCTCCAGAACTTCGGATCGGCCGATTCGCCGGCGGTAACGGTCACGCTGCCGTTGTCGGTGAACTTGATCGCATTGTCGACAGCGGCCTGCAAGACCTGGCTCAGCAGCTTGCGGTCTGTCGAGACCGTACCGATTCGGTCAACCGTCGAGAAACTCAGGCCCTTGCGCCGCAGAGAGGGTTCGAACACGGCCCCGGTTTCATCGAGCAGAGCCTGGAGTTCGACCTCGCGGAACTCGGGAACGATTTTTTCGAACTCGAGTTTGGCGTAGTCTAGAATCCGGTTGATCCTTTCCAGCAGGTTCTTGCTGTTCTCGTCGATTATCAGGATACTTTTCTGCTGTTTCTCATTGAGCGGTCCCTGGTTCTGCTCGCGCAGCAGGCGGCAGAAACCGAGAATCGAGTTCAGGGGTGTTTTAAGTTCGTGGCTGAACGAGGCGAGGAATTCGTTTTTCAGCCGCACGGCTTCCTCCAGACCCGCTTTACTGCGGGCCAGTTCGCGGTTGGAGCGATTCAGGGAAGCAGTCCGCTCGGCCACTTTCTGTTCCAGCAGTTCGGCGGTCTGTTCCGCTTTACGGCGAGCCTGGATGATCGACGGGATCCACAGAAAGAACCCGTAGGCCAGGAAGAAAAACCCGAACAGGCGGAAAAACACCTCCCGGATCAATTCCAGGTTTCTGCTATCCGGCTGACCGAGAACCTTCGCGGCGGCAGGCAGGTAGGACAGCAGCCCGATTACCGGTTCGAGCAGCAGCAGCAGGAATCCGCCCAGGATTGAATACCAGCCGCTGCCGGTTATTTCAGGGTGGCGGATACTGTTGGCCAGCAGGAAACCCAGCACCGTAACCATGATCACCACTCGGATCACAACCAGGGCCACCGCGGAATTAAGGACCGAGATGAACAGGTTGGCCGTGATTACGAGGTTAATTGCCAGGATAACCAGGAACACGAGCCTCATGGCGTTGTGGCCCGACTCGTATTTCATGTCCTGCCCGTTTGTATCCAAGGCAATCTCCTCCGCTCCGGGTTGCGTCACGCCGGGTATTCAGCGGTCTCCGGCTGCCGTAAGAATGTCAGACCCTGCTTCGCACATCTTATTCAGGGGGCCGGGAGATTCAATTATACAGGTAAAGAGTGCCATAATCCAGATTTTGAAAACGAGTTCGCAGATGGTTGATTTTTCTGGATTTGCGGTTTATGTTAAATATGATATTTTTACCAATCCGGCCAGAAAAAGATGTTTCCACGGCTGATGCTTCCAGTGTGGAGGGGAATTCGGATATGTCCAGGTTCAAGGCAAGCGGAGAGATCACCAGAACGGTAATCCTCGGTACGCTTGCCTCCGGCCAGCTGCACGGTTATGAAATCAAGAAGCGGATCATGGAAACGCTTGGCGAAAGCGCGGATATCAATTTTGGCTCGATTTACTACGGTCTCAAAAGCCTGACAGACAACGGTCTGGTAGATCATATCCGCGATGAGCCGGGCAAGGGCAGCCCCGAGCGCTCGATCTACAGGATAACCGCCAAAGGACGGAAAGCGCTGGCTGAACTCGTGGAAAATTGCATCTCCGAGCGCAGGGTACCGCTCCAGGCGCTGGAGGCGGGCCTGAATTTCATGGACCGGCTGGCGCGCGACAAGTTGAAAAGCATCCTGCGGGAGCGCTATGAAAACTTGAACGGTATCTACGAGGAAGAGCTGGCGCAGGAACAGGACGGCGGCATGGGCGATGCGGCCAGGATTATCAGGGAATACCGCCTGTACCAGCTCGGCGCAGAGGTCCACTGGCTGAAAAACGTGCTGCCGACGCTCTAGAAGCGTGTTGAAAAAACACTCTTCTATAACTTCCAACCGGCTTAAGGCTCAGCCCCCCCGCGCACGAACCGCGCTATCCCGTCGTAATAACTCTCTCCCAGCACCAGGTGAAGGTTAAGGTGGCCGCCGCCCTCGACCCGGCGAAAAACCACGACTGGTGGGCCGCTAACCGTTTCGGCCAGTTTCTCCCCCAGCGAAAACGGCACCACGCTGTCGTCAGTGCCATGCAGAATCATCACCGGCGCTTTGACTTTCCGCAGGTTTTCCGCCACGGGCCAGCGGTAGCGGGCGGCGAAATGCAGGGGCAGCAGGCCGAACAGCCTGCGGGCCATCCCGGCGCCGCTGCTGAAAGAGCCCTCGATCACCACGGACCCCACCGGAAATCGGGCCGCCAGCCAGGCGACGGGCGCTCCGCCCAGGGAGCGGCCGAATAACACGATCCTCTCGGGCCGGATAGCGAGCTCACCGGCCATGAATTCGTAGATACACTTCGCATCCCGGTTCAGCCCCTGTTCGGATGGCCTGCCGGTCGAGAGTCCGAAGCCCCGGTAATCGAACAGCACCGCGCCCCATCCGCGGCCCAGGAACGGGACCAGCCACTCCAGCCGGTGCGAGATATTCCCGGCGTTGCCGTGGCAGACCAGCAGAACCGGCAGGTCGCCGTCGGTCGGGGCGAAATACCAGCCGTGGAGCGAGACACCCTCCTCGCCCGTGTCCAGGCGGATTTCCCGGTAGTCCAGCCTGTAATCGTCCGGTGTCAGCTCCAGCCGGCTCATCGGGTGGAAAGTCAGCGAGTTTTCCAGCAGCCTGACCAGCAGCGCCAGTACCAGCAGCACCGCTCCCACACTGGCCAGGGCCAGCAGTATGCTTTTGTGCAGCAGCATGTGTCGTGTAATCCTTGACAAATAGGCGGATAACGCGTTAACAAATTAAACTCAAACCACCCGGCGGCACAAGGACGCCCTTGCGCCGGGGCCCCACGCCAGTCATTCTGGTTCACAACCCACAAGGAGCACCGACAGATGAATCCATGGTCCAGCGCGTCGGCGATGCACAATCGGCTGGCCTCTCTGCTGCCGGCCTTGACCATCGCTGCCGGTCTGACAGCGGCCGGGTGGGCGCAGAGCGAGGAGAGTCAAATGTCCGAGATCGAACCGGTCTACAGCGCCGAGGAAGTCCAGATCGATGGAGTAACCGTCCTGGAATTGAACCGGGGCGGCGATCACCCCCTGCGGGCAAGAATAGCTCCCGGAGCGGGGGCCAACCTCTACAGCCTGGTCTATGACGGGTACGAGCTGCTGCGCGGCCCGGAAAAGCTGGCGGAATTCGAGGGCAACGCGCCGGGCAACCCCGTGCTTTATCCCACGCCCAACCGGGTGGCCGGCGGCAGGTTTTCGTTCGAGGGACGCTCGTTCGATTTCGGTCTCAACGACGGCGACCGGTTTCTCCACGGGCTTGTCCGCAGCGTGCCGTGGCAATCCGAAATCGGTCCGGTGGACGAGGACGGAGTCAGCGTGGAGTGCTGGGTCGATTTCGCTCCGGGGACCGGCCTCTACGAGCTGTTCGGTTTCGAGCACCGGTTGAGCCTGGTCTATTCGCTGGACGAGCAGGGCCTTA